>SLJD01000413.1 GCA_007135295.1 Phycisphaerales bacterium | reverse complement strand
GCTGCTGATCGAGCACGATCATGCCGGGCGCGACCAGGCGCTGGCGACGTTGCAGGCGACGATGGCGCGGCTGCTGGTGACCCTGCCGCCGGCGCGGGCGCGGTTCACGATTGTGGACCCGGTGGGGCTGGGGCAGAATTTCGCCGGTTTCATGCACCTGGCGGACTTCGACGAGAAGCTGGTGACCAGCCGCATCTGGACGGAGAACGATCAGATCGAGCGCAGGCTCGCGGACCTGAGCGAGCACATGGAGAACGTGATCCAGAAGTATCTGCGCAACGAGTTCGAGACGATCGACGACTACAACGAACAGGCGGGGGAGATCGCTGAGCCATATCGGTTCCTGGTGATTGCGGATTTGCCGCACGGCTTCAATGACACGTGTGCGCGGCGGCTGGCGAGCATTGTCAACAGCGGGCCGCGCTGCGGCGTGCATGTGCTTCTCAGCCAGGATGTGCGCGAGCGCCTGCCGTCCGGGCTGCAGCAGGAACAGCTCGAGCAGGGGACGTTGAAGTTCACCTGGCAGGACGGCCGCTTTGTGCTGGATGATGACGATCTGCGCGAATTTCCGCTGACCGTCGATGAAGCGCCCGGCGAGCGGTTCCTGACGGACCGGCTGCATCGAATCGGATCGGCGGCGCAGGAAGCCGGTCGGGTTGAAGTGCCGTTCAGCATGATCGCGCCGAAGGATGACGGGCTGTGGGGCGGGTCGACGGCGGAGGAGCTTCACGTGCCGATCGGCCGGGCGGGGGCGACCAAGCTCCAGCACATGACGCTCGGGCGCGGCACGTCGCAGCATGTGCTGATCGCGGGCAAGACCGGCTCGGGCAAGTCGACGCTGCTGCACGCGCTCGTCACGAGCATGGCGATGTGGTACAGCCCGGATGAGGTCGAGTTTTATCTCGTCGACTTCAAGAAGGGTGTGGAGTTCAAGACGTACGCGACGCACCGCCTGCCGCACGCGCGGGTGATCGCCATCGAGAGCGATCGGGAGTTCGGCCTCAGCGTGCTGCACCGGCTCGATGCGGAGTTGAAGCGGCGGGGCGAGTTGTTCCGGCAGGTCGGCGCGCAGGACCTGGCGGCGTACCGCCGGTCGCCGGGCGCTGAGGCCATGCCGCGCACGCTGCTGATCATCGACGAGTTCCAGGAGTTTTTTACCGAGGACGACAAGATCGCGCAGGACGCGGCGCTGCTCATGGACCGGCTCGTGCGGCAGGGCCGCGCATTCGGCATGCATGTGCTGCTCGGTTCGCAGACGCTCGGCGGGGCGTATTCGCTGGCGCGGAGCACGATCGGGCAGATGGCGGTGCGCATCGCACTGCAGTGCAGCGAGTCGGACGCGTATCTGATCATGAATGAGGACAACGCCGCGGCGCGACTGCTGTCACGGCCGGGCGAGGCGATCTACAACGACGCGAGCGGCCGGCTCGAAGGCAACAGCCCGTTCCAGGTCGTGTGGCTGCCTGAAGACGTGCGCGAGTCACACCTGCAGCAGATCGCCGGGCAGGCCGAGCGGACGGGCATGCTGCCGGATGAGCCGCCGATCGTCTTTGAAGGCAACGTGCCGGCCGATCTGCGGGAGAACCAGTCGCTGGCGCGGCTTGTTGATTCATCGCAGTGGCCGAATCCGGATGCGGCGTACGCGTGGCTCGGTGAGGCGATTGCGATCAAGGGGCCGACCGCGCTGACGTTCCGGGCGCAGAGCGGGGACAACGGGGTCATCGTCGGCCAGCAGGACGAGTTCGCGATGGCGATGACGGTGTCGTCGCTGCTCAGTCTCGCCGCGCAGCATGATCCCGACGATGCTCGGTTCATCATTCTTGACGGCACGCCGGCGGACGATCCGAACGCGGGGGTGCTGTCCGATCTCGCCGATCAGTTGCCGCACGATGTTCATCATGTGCAGTGGCGCGAGGTCGGCGATGTCGTCAACGAACTGGCGTCGCAGGTCGAGCGGCGCGCGGAGACGTCGACGGCGCACCCGTCGGTGTATGTGTTCGTGCACGGGCTGCATCGCTTCCGGATGCTGCGCCGGTCGGAATCGGACTTCGGGTTTTCGATGGACGGCGGGGACAAGCCGCCGGCGCCCGACAAGCAGTTCACGAAACTGCTGCGCGACGGCCCGCCGCATGGGATGCATTGCATTGTGTGGTGCGATTCCGTCACGAACCTGAACCGGACGGTCGACCGGGCGGCGATGCGCGAGTTCAGCCATCGCGTGCTGTTCCAGATGAGCGGGGCGGATTCATCGGAACTGATCGACTCGCCGGCGGCGACGAAGCTCGGCATGAAGCGGGCGCTGTACGCCAACGAGGAAAGCGGCACGGTCGAGAAGTTCCGGCCGTACGCGCTGCCGGAGAGGGGTTGGCTGCAGAGCGTGCTCGAACAGCTCAGTCGGCGCGGCACGCCGGATGCGTCGGTCTGACGTCGCCTGATGCGAAGCGTCGCGGGGATTGCCGATCAGTTTCGATTCGCGCGGAATGCCGCGATGGTGATGGTGTCCGGTATACTCCGCGGCACGCGCGTGATCCGTGCGTGATGTGCGCGTGCTGAAGCGGCACGTGGGGCGGATGTCCTGATGAGCGTGTGAAGAGGAGTGCCAAACCGATGAACGTTCGGTCATGCTGGTTGCCAATGTGGCGGGGGCTGGTTCGACAGGATCAAAGTCGCTTTCGCGGAACGCCGGGTCTGCAGATGATGGGCATGCTCATCGGTGCGACGGCGCTGGTGGCCGGCTGCGTGACCCCGGCTGATGCCCGGTCGGCGCAGGCGAATAGCGCGAACGAGGAGGTGATCGCCGCGGCTGACCTGTACGATGACGGCCGGTTCGATTACTTCGACGGGCTGGTCTTCGACGCAGCCGTTCCCAGCCCGAAGTCGTTCTTCGGTCACGCTCCGGGAGAGCATTTCGTCCGGCATGGCGAGATGGTGCGGTATCTTGATGCGCTGGATGAGGCGACGGACCGCGTGACGGTCCAGCAGTACGGCCAATCGCACCAGCGGCGCAGTCTGCACCTGATCACCATCAGTTCGGAAGAGAACCTTGAGCGACTTGATGATGTGCTTGCGGCAAACCGCGAGCTTGCGCAGCGCGATCTGTCCGACGAGCGGCGGGATGAGATCGTGGAGAACAATCCGGCGATCGCGTGGCTGAGTTACACGGTGCACGGCAACGAAGGATCGACGGTCAACACGGCGCTGCAGGTCGCGTACACGCTCGCGGCGGCGACAAACGGTGAAGTGGCGGAGATTCTCGACGATGTGGTGGTGGTGATCGATCCGCTGCTCAATCCGGACGGGTACATGCGGTACGTAACGTGGTATGAGAACGCCCGCGCGATTTCCGGGCCGGATGCGAGTCTTGACGCGGCCGAGCGCTTCGAGCCGTGGCCGGGCGGGCGGTCGAATCATTACCTGTTCGATCTCAACCGCGACTGGCTGTGGCAGGTGCATCCTGAATCACGCAGCCGCATCGCCGTGTACCGCGAGTACCTGCCTCACCTGCACATTGATTACCACGAGCAGGGGTTCCGCAACCCGTACTTTCTCGGCGGCGGAGACACGCCGTACAGTCTCAACATCCCGGAGGAGTCGCGGCGATGGATCGAGAAGTACGGCGACGCAAACGCCGAGGTCTTCGATTCGCGCGGGCTTCAGTATTCGTCGAAGGAGCGGTTCGATTATCTGTACCCGGGATACGGCAAGGTTCTGCCGGTCTACCACGGCGCGATCGGGATGCTCGCGGAGCAGGCGGGCCACAGCCGATCGGGTCAGGCGATCGAGGTCGACGACCGGTACACCCTGACGCTGGCTGAGCGGGTGAACAACCACTTCCTGCTGAGCATGAGCAACGTTGAGACGACGGCCCGGCAACGCCGCGGGCAACTCGAACGCTTCCGCCGGTTTTTCGCCGATGCCTGCGAACCTGACGAGTACGACACGGCGGCGTTCATCATTGATGCGGACAACGATCCGGCGATGCTGGAGAAGGTGTTTGAGTTGCTGACTTCGCACGGGATTGAGATTGACGAGCTTGCGGAGGACGTTACGGTTCCCGATGCGAAGGAGTACCGCAGCGGTGAGTCGTCGGGTACGGTCGACGTGCCGGCCGGAAGCTGGCTGGTCCGACCGGACCAGCCAATGGGCCGGCTGGTCAAGACGCTGTTCGAGCGTGAGCCGGAGATCGAGGATCCGGACACGTATGACATCACGTCGTGGTCGGTGCCGGTGGCGTTCGGACTGAAGGCGTACTGGACATCGGTTCCGTTCGAGGCGGAGACGCAGTCGCTTGATTCGTGGGCGGCGCGGGAGCCGGCCATCACCGGGGTGCGCGGCGTGGCGCTGATCGTCGACGCGGAGCAGTACCGCTTCCCGCAGGCGGTCGGGCTGATTGGCGAACTGGAGATGACCGCGCGGGTCGCCGGTGAACGGTTCTCAGTGGACGGCCGAACCTTTCACGCTGGATCGTTGATTGTCCATGAGGGTCGCAACGACCCCGACGTGCTGGAGCGGTTCGAAGATGCGTTGCTTGATCTCGGGCTGAGCGGGCATCGGGCGGGGACCGGCATGACCGATGACGGGCCGGTGCTCGGGGCGAATTCGAACCGCTGGCTCGATCCGCCGAACGTCATGCTGCTGCGTGACAGCCCGATCAGCTCGCTCAGTTACGGGCAGATCTGGCACCTGCTGGATCTGGAGATGCCGGTTCCGTACACCGCCGTCAATGTCGGCGATGTCCGCCGGGCCGATCTTGATTCGTACAACGTCATCGTCGTCCCACACGGCCGGCGGCTGTCCGGAGCGCTGGGCAGCAGCACGGTTGAGGACATTAATGACTGGGTTCGAAGTGGCGGGACGCTCGTCGCGGTCGGCGGTGGGGCGGGCTGGGCGAACAGCGCGATTCTCGATCTTGACGAGGCCGATGAGAATGACGAGGAATCTGAAGAGCGACCGCCGCAATCCGAGCTGACGTGGGAGCAGCGGCAGGATCGGCGCGTGGAAGACCGCATCCCCGGCGCGACGCTCAGTGCCGCGATTGACGCGACGCATCCGTTCGCGGCTGGGGCCGGCGAGTGGGTCGGGATCATCAAGCGAGGCGGCCGGACGATTCCGGTGCGCGATTCCGGCGCGGTCGTCGCGCGGTTCGATGAATCGCCGCGCGTCGCCGGGGCGATCTCCGAGCGCAACGCGAGACGGATCGGCGGCACGCCGTACATGACGCACCACTCCCATGGTCGGGGCAACGTGATCTGTCTGGCGGACGATCCGACGCTGCGCGGCTTTCAGCACCATCCGACCCGGCTGCTGCTCAACGCCATCATCTACGGGCCGACGTTCTGAGGTGTCCCGGAGGGTGTTTGACGGCGCGTGCGGCTGCACATGCGCAGGCGTGTGAATGATCCCGCTCCGGCATACGATGCCCGGATCCGTGATGAGCCGGCTGGTTCGGTTCATGCGGCTGTTGAATTGATCGACTGACGCCATGACCGAGCCCCCTTCGATCCCCGATGCCGCCGCCGCCCTGCCTCGACGAGCCCAGCGTGTGGCGTGGCTGTCGGCGGCGGGGGCGGTGGTGATTATGGCGATGAAGTTCGGCGTGTTCTTCATGACGAACTCGGCCGCGGTGCTGGGAGACGCGCTGGAGTCGATCGTCAATATCATCGCGGCGTCAATGGTGATCCTGAGCACGTGGTACGCCGCCCGGCCTCCGGATCGTGAACACCCGTACGGGCACGGGAAGATCGAGTTCATGGCCGCGGCGATCGAAGGGGCGATGATTCTTACTGCCTCGCTGATCATCGCGTATGAATCAATCCGGCGGCTGCTGGTCGGGGCGGAACTTGATCAGCTCGGCTTCGGCGCGTGGCTGCTTGCCGGGATCGGCGTGCTGGTCGCGGGGCTCGGCTGGTACGTGCTGCGGATGGGCCGGCAACTCGACAGCCCGACGCTCATCGCGGACGGCAAGCACCTGCTCAGCGACGCGGTGACAACGGCGGGTGGGGTTGGCGGGCTGGTGCTTGTGCAGTTGACGG
>SLJD01000327.1 GCA_007135295.1 Phycisphaerales bacterium | reverse complement strand
TCGGCCCCGCAGTCCGGGCATTGAACGATCTCATGCCGGCGCGGCGGGCGGTCGAAGCTGATTTCAGCGCCGCATTCGGGGCAGGTGGCGGTCAGCGTCGCGGTGGTCGTGGCGGTCTCGGACATGGGTCAGACTCCTGTGTTCAACGTGTTTGAGAAAATCGTTCGAAAGACAAAAGCAAACAGGCCCGCCGGGGTCTCCGACGGGCCTGAAAAAGTCAACTGCTTTTCAGGAAGTGGCGGCTGCGGTTACAGCAGCCCGTCGTCGGAGACACGGAGGCGAGCTTTTTTCGCTTTGCCTTTTTTCAGCATCTTCGCGACGATCGCGCCGTCCTGCCCGCTGCGGGCGGCTTCAGCATCGATTCGATTGGTCGCGGTCGCGTGATGCACGGGGTGGTCTCCAACGATGAACACAACAGGATACAGATCGGCTCGGCCGCGTCAAGGCCTTGAGCCCATTTTTCTCGCATTTTCACCCGCCCGCCTGCCTGCTGTCCCTTTCGGACGCCGATCCGCTTACGCCTGCTCCGGCCGCTCGGGGCCGCCCTGCCCTTCGACAGGCCTTGGAACTCGGTCCGCCTCCTTCAGGCCGGCACCAATCTGCTCATCGAACCACCGCAGAAAGTCCCGCGCTGCAGCATCGGCCTCGCGCACCGCCACACCGCCGAGCCGTTCGATCTGCTTGGCCTCATCATCACTGAACACCCGAACGAGTACCGTCACGCCTCTCACGATCGACAGCAGCCGTTCGTTGTCTTCTGCCCGGCGGATTGTCGAGATGATCACCTCCGCTTCGTTCGCGTTGACCGCTTCGAGGACCCGCGGATCCGCTGCATCGCCGCGCACAGCGTCTACACCCCGCTTTCGCAACTGCTCGACAACCCCCGGATCTTCATCAACCACGAGCACCGGCAGGCCGTGCAGAAGCAACAGATCAAGCAACACGCGACTGTTCGCCCCGCACCCGAGCATGATGAGGTGATTGCGGCGCGTTCGATCCTCGTACCCCCGGCGCCGCGACGGATGCCATCGGAGCAATCGCCATGTCACCGTGTCCGTGGCGATGAACGACGCCATGATCATCGTCAGCACCGTAAACAACGCGATCGCTGAGAGCATCTCCGCTTCAAGGTGTCCCGCCCCCACGCCGAGCAACGCAACGATGATTGAGAATTCGCTGCTCTGCGCGAGAAGCAGGCCGCTTTCGATCGACGCCCGGGCGGAAATGCCGAAACGCTCCGCCACCAGAACAACGATCACCGGCGTCACGACAAGGATCAGCCCGGCCATCACGAGCACGATCGCGAGCTCTTCGAGCGTCGGAAGGACGAGAATCGCCCCGAGCGAGACGAAGAACACCGCCAGGAAGAAATGCCCCAGCGAGATCAACTGCCCGCGCACCACGCCGTTGACCGGAAAACTCGACAGCGCCACCCCCGCGAAGAATGAGCCGATCACCAGGTCCATCCCCATCCAGTACGCCAGGCCCGTGAACGTGAACAGGATCGCCAGCGCCGCCAGCAGCAGGCTTTCCTGGTCAAGTTCCTGCGTAATGATCAGCCACGGCGCGATCCACTTGACAACGACCCACGTCAGCAGCACGAGGCCGAGCGTCGCCATCGTGCTCAGCACAATCCCGGACAGCCCATCTTCCACGCCGCTCAGCCCCGCGATGAACAGGATGATCAGCAGGTCCTGAAGCAGCAGCACGCCGAGCACGAGTCGGCCGAACGGCTCGAAGAACTGACGCCGGTTGCGCAGAATCCGAACCACGACGATGGTCGAGCTCGCCGACACCGCCAGCCCGAGGTGCAGCGCCGCCATCGTCGTCATGCCCATCGCCACCGCCGCCGCCATTCCGACCAGCAGCATCGTGGTGAACTGGACCAGACCGATGTAGGCCGCCGGCTTGCGCTGTCGCCCGACGCGCAGCGGGTTCAGCTCCATCCCCGCCGCGAACACGAGGAACGTCAGCCCGAGGACGAGCGCTTCCTCAACCATGTCCGCATCGGCCACGGCGCCGAAATCCACCCCCAGGCCAAGCATCACTTCATCGGCAAGCCGCAATCCCACCCCAGCCAGAATGAGCAGCGGCACAGCCGGCAGCCGCAGCGCCAGCGACACGCCCAGCCCCACCGCCGCCGCCGTCAGAATGGCGAGCAGGGTCATCACGGCCCGACCACCCCCCGTTCGTACAGGCGCGTCGCGACTTCGGTTCCCCCCTGCGACTTCGAGTCGATCATGTAGTCAACGCCGATCCGCCGCAGTTCATCAAACACTGATCGGTCGAACGCGTGAATCGCGACCGGCACGCCGTGGCGCTTGCACTGAAACGCGAACAGGTTGTTCGTCTCTTCGATCTGCAACGCCGAGATGCCCAGTTTCGCCCGTGCCAGTCCTGCTTCTTCCAGTAGCGATGGAAACTCGACGTTGCCCACCATCGTTCGGCAGGGAAGCCCTTCCAGTTTCCGCACGTCATTGTCGATCGCCAGCACCGTCTCGCCGCGCTCGTGCAGCACCCGCGCAAGATCCCGACCCAGCGCGTTCATTCCCAGCAAAATGACATGGTCAGAGAGTTCATCCGCCCGCGGAAGGGGGTCCGGCAATTTTTCCGCGCGGAAGGGCCGCAGCGCCCCCCACCGCTTTGCCATTGCGTACAGCCGCTCACTGTACAGAATCAGGTACGAGGAAATGATGATCGAGACCAGCCCCACAACGGTGATCATCGATGCCACCGCATCGCCGATCATTCCCACGCTGAGACCCACGGCCGCGAACACGAATGACAATTCGCTGATCTGCGCCATCGGAACGCTTGCAAGGAATGACGTCCGCTCGCCGTACCCGAACCGTGTTACCAGCCACATGCAGATAATCGGATTCACGATAATGACGAACGCCGTGATGGCCAACGATGCCCGCCAGTACCCCGCCGCCGCTTCAACCTGCATTTGCGCCCCGACCGCGATGAAGAACACCGCGAGGAAGAAGTTCATCAGCGGGTGCAACTGCTGCTGAAGCACTGAACTCGTTCGGATCTGCGCGAGACTCACCCCGGCGACGAACGCCCCGATCGCTGACGACAGGCCGATCCACTCCGCGAACACGACCAGCGTGAAACACCAGAACAGCGCCCAGATCAGCAGCGTTTCGTGAGACCGACTCGCCCAGTCCATCACCGCGGGAAGCGCAAAACGCGCCGCCGCGATCACCACGATTCCCGCCACCACGATGCCCGCCATCATGCCGAGCAACCGCCCGATCTCCGTCGCCGGGTCGAATTCTTCCGGTGCGCCAACGGCTACGACGATCGTCAGCACCGCGACCAGGGCCAGGTCCTTCGCAAGATTCATCCCGATGGCGATGTGGCCGAACACCGAATTGGTCTGCTTCTTTTTCTCAAGCAGTTTGACCACGAGCACGGTGCTGCTGTTCGTCAGCGCCGTGGCAATGAACATTGACTCGATCAGCGAAAAACCGAGCAGCAGGCACAGCACGAAGCCGAACACGCCGGTCAGCACCACCTGCGCCAAACCCGCGAGGACCGTCACCTTGCCGACGTCCTTGATTTTCTCGTAACTGAGTTCCAGCCCGACCAGAAACAGCAGCAACGCGATCCCTATCTCCGAGACCACCCCGAGCGCGCCGTCGGTCATCTCCTCATCAGCGGTCCCCGTGTCCACCGCCAGCACACCGAGCACCGGCCCGAGCACCAACCCGGTCAGGATGTACAGGACGATCGTCGGAACGTTCAGTCGCCGAGTCAGCAGCACCACCACCGCTGCTGACACGATCATCACGCCGATCGATTCGATGAGCCCGATCTCTGCCACGAGGAATCCGCCTGCTCACTCGCTCTGTTCGACCTGCCTGCCGCCCATTCTTACGTTCCCACCCGGCCACTGCACGGATTGCAGCACCATAACCCGCGGCGGCTGGCATCGTCGCCATGCCCATGCAAGGCACCCATCATTGCGGTCCAGACGCAGGCGGCCAGAGCGGCCCGGTATGGAAAACCGCCGCGCCGAAAACGGCGAGGCGGTGTCACTTGCTGAACCGTCCGATCCGCCAACCGCGCCGGCGGCGTCCGCTCAGTCCTTGCGCTCTTCGTCGTCCGGGGACTGCTCGGCGTCCGCCTGGCCTTCGGCCTGGGGCTCGGTGTCGGCCTCCGGCTGGGCGGTGGCGTCCGACTGCTCGGGCAGTTGTTCTTCCGCTTCAGCGCCGGCATCCGGCTCAGCGACAGCCACCGATGATTCGGTTTCTTCCGTTTCCCCGGCGGCGCCCTTGCGCAGTCGGGCGGCAAAGGCGGCGCGGTTGTTCGCCTGATCCCGCCGGCGCGAAGATCCGCCTCCGATCTCCGGCCCGTCTTCCTGACCGACAAGCTGCAGCAGGACAAGATCCGTCCCATCGCCGAGCCGGCGCTTGCCGAGCTTCACAATCCGCGTGTACCCGCCGTCGCGATCCTGGTACATCGGTCCGATGACCGACATGATGTGCTGGACGAGCCGCGGGGCCTTGCGGACCTCGCCGTACCGGTTGAACTCGATGTCCTCCGGCAACGGCAGGTCGAAGTACTGGTTCGTCTTCCGCTCATCGGGGACGTTCGGATCGGCGACCCACGAATGAATCTTCCGATCGTTCAGTCGCGCCTCGATCTGGCGACGCGCGCGGAACGTGCCCTTCCGGGCGATGGTGATGATCTTCTCGACGAACGGCTGAACGGCCTTGGCTTTCGGCATGGTGGTTTCAATCTCACCGTGCTCGAACAGGCCTGCCGCCAGATTGCGCAACATCGCGGTGCGATGCTCGCTGTCGCGATTGAGTTGTTTGCCGGCGATGCGATGACGCATGACGATCTCCTCGGCGAACGCCCGTCACGGGCGGTCTTACTGCTTTACGATTCTGATTCCGTGCGCTTGAACCCTTCGGGCAACGCCATGCCGAGACTCAGCCCGTGCTCTTCGAGCTTGCGCTTCACCTCACGCAGCGACGTCTTTCCGAAACTCCGAACCGTCAGCAACTCCGGCTCCTCGCGCTGCACGAGGTCCGCGACGGTCTTGATATCGGCCGATTCGAGGCAGTTGCTCGCCCGGACCGACAAATCGAGTTCGGACAGCGGCATGGTGAGCTTGCGGTGCAGCTCACCGTCGACGCCTGCCGCCTCGCTCGCCTCTTCCGAGACTCGCTCTTCGCCGATCTCGAACTGCTGCACGAACGGGTTCAGGTGCTTGCGCAGGATCTTCGCCCCTTCCACCAGGGCCATGTCCGGCGCGACCGTGCCGTCCGTCCACACGTCCATGATCAGCTTGTCGTAGTTCGTCTTCTGACCGATTCGAGTCGATTCAACGCGGTACCGCACGCGCTGCACCGGGCTGAACACGGCGTCGATCGGAATCTCCCCAATGACCTGCTCATCCTGCTGTTCGTACTGCTCCGCTGCCGGCTGGTATCCCCGGCCCTTCGACACGGTGAACTCCGCCTCGAAGTCGACTTCCTCACTCAGCGTGCAGATCACGGTCTCCGGGTTGTGGACCGTTACAGCCGTGTCGGCTTCGATCAGTTCGGCCGTCACTTCACCCGGCCCGGTCGCGGCCAGACGCATCGTCTTCGGCTCGTCGCCTTCCAATGAAACGATCAATCCCTTGATGTTCAGGATGATGTCGGTCACATCCTCGAGCACGCCCGGCACGGTCGAGAACTCATGCTGAACGCCCTCGATCTTCACTTTCGTGACCGCCGCGCCCTCAATGGTCGACAGCAGAATCCGCCGCAGACTGTTGCCCACGGTCGTGCCGAAGCCCCGCTCGAACGGTTCCACGATGAACCGGCTGAACGTGCTCGACTGCGACTTTTCATCAATTTCAACCCGGGCTGGCAATTCGAGCCCGCGCCATCGTACGTGCATGACAGTAACTCCAACTTCAGCAGATTCCACTTCGTGGATGCTCGCGGGGTATCGGCTGCCGACGGCCCTGCTGATCGACCGACGACGCCTGCTGTCCCGCCAGCAGACGATTCATTGCCCCCTGCCCCTCCCTGATTCAATCGGCTTGGCGGACGCCGTCAGACGCGACGCT
>SLJD01000349.1 GCA_007135295.1 Phycisphaerales bacterium | reverse complement strand
CGTCAAGCCGTCCGGCACGCAGCTTGATTTCACGCAGGGAGCCGCCAAGACCACCGATCGCCCCCTCGACATGTACATTGAAGGCGGCGGGTTCTTCGTCGTGCAGGTCAATGAAGAAATCGGCGAAGGTCTCGCCTACACCCGGGCCGGGAACTTCACCCTCAACTCCGAACGCGAACTCGTGCTCGCCACCGATACCGGCCGGCGACTCGAGCCGCCGATCGAAATTCCAGAAGGCGTCGACGATCAGTCAATCGACATCGGCACGGACGGCGTCGTACGCGTCCTCGTACCCGGTCAGATCGAGCCCGAGGAAGTCGGCGAGATTGAACTCGCAACGTTCGTCAACCCCGCCGGCCTCAAGCAGATCGGCGAAAACCTTTACGTGCCCACTGCTGCATCCGGCGAAGCCGCCCAGGGTGATCCCGGCGAAGACGGCCGGGGATTCATCCGTCAGGGCATGCTTGAGGGGTCGAACGTCGATCCCGTCGTCGAAATGGTCAATCTCATCAAGACCCAGCGCACCTTTGAACTGAACAGCCAGTCGATCCGCTCCGCCGACGACGCGCTCGAGACCGTCACGACCCTCCGCGGATTCTGATCAACTGATTGAACGTTGACGCGGCTGGCATCGACCACGCCGCCGGACAGGAGGTCCATCATGAACCGGACAACCATCACCACCATCACCCTCATTGCTGCGTCCGTACTTGTGGTCGCGGAGTGCGTGGCCGCGGGCACCATTACACTTCGTCGTGCTGTGCGGCTTCCGTCTGATGCCGAGACGATCCGCCTCAAGGACATCGCCACCATTGAGGGCGAGAAAGCCGAAGCGTTCGCTGATCTCGTGATCGCCGAACCCGACGACCCGGGCGAAGCGGTTGAAATCTCCGTCCGCCAGGTGCGCGATGCCCTGTCCGACGCGGACGTGCACTGGGGCAAGGTGCACTTGAACGGCCGGCGCGTCGTGGTCCGCCCGTCACGGAGCGGTCACGCCAAGCCGCCCGTCGCCATGCAGACCGCGTCGGTTTCGGCGTCTTCCCGCTCGTCAGGGAACCGAGACGACCGCGGGTCCCGCCGCAACCGCACGACCATTGAGGCCGCCAAGATCATCGAGCAGGACACCCTCGCCGGCGAAATCGCCCGCATGGTGGTCGGCGAACTCGAATACCCGGCCGATGACGTGCGCATCGTCTTCAACGACGGGGATCGTGATCTTCTGGAACAGCGCACCGACGAGCTCCGCTTCGAATTGCGGCCAATGAGCAACATCCACGCGGACCGCGTGGAACTGGCCGTCCGAATGTGGAAGGACGGGCGCACCCGCGATCAGCAGTCGCTGACAATCCGCCCCCAGGTTCGCACTGAAACGCTGACCGCCCGGCGGAACATTCGCCGTCACGAATCGGTAGCCGACATTGACGTCGAGCGGGAGTCACTTTGGCTTTCGCCGATTCAGGCCCGCCGCGCCGCCGACTCCGACGATGCGTTCGGCCAGCTCGCCACCCGGACTATCAGCGAAGGGGACCGCATCCGGGCCGACCTGCTGCGAGGCCCGTCCGTCGTCGAGCGGGGCGACCGGGTCATCGTCCGGTGTCTTGTCGGCAACACGGTCATCAGCGTCGAAGCCGAAGCACGCGAAGACGGCGCGATGAACGAAAGCATCGAATTCCGCAAGATCGGCGAGCGTGAAACCTTCTCCGCCGAAGTAGTCGGTCCCGCTGAAGCGATCAAGGAAGTCCAGCGCTGACAGCTGCGTCGTCGTCAGTTCCCCGGCCGCCACGCGCACCACTGGAGACCGAGTGATGTTCACACGAAACGCCTTTTGTCGCATCACAACTGCCCTTATAGCCGCAGCCGCAATCTGCGCGGCGCCGGGGGCGGCCGGTTCAGGCAACAGCCAGTCGGGGTCACTCATGGTCCGCGCCATGTCAAAGCCGGATGCTCCGGGTCCTGACAGCAAGCCGCTGACCGCCAAGTCGATGAGTCTGTTCGCGGTCGAGGAACCCAAGCCTCGCGAATTCCACCGCCACGACCTCGTGCAGATCGTCGTCCGGGAGAATTCCAGTCTCCGGCGACGGACACGCTTTGACACCGATCGAAGTTACAGCATCGACGGCGGCATCAACGCGTTCCCGCGTCTGACGCTCGAAGACCTCGTCAACTTCAAGATGCACGCCGGTCGCACCAACGACCTGCCGCAGCTCGACATCGACATGAACCGGCGGTTCGACAGTGACGGCGAGAAGCGCGATGACGAAGACCTCACCGCCCGTCTGACCGCGGAAGTCATTGAGATCCTGCCCAACGGCAATCTCGTGCTCGAAGCACGGACGCACCTCATGCTCGACAGCGAGGAAACCGTTCTCAAGGTCACCGGCGTCTGCCGCCCGGACGATGTGACCGGAAACAACACCATCATGTCAAACCAGTTGCACAACCTGCACATCGAACGCATGACCGAGGGTGAACTCAAGCGCAACAGCGAGAAGGGGCTCATCCCGCGCGTCCTCGATACGCTGTTTCACTTCTGACGGCTCACACGTTGAACCAGGACCACTGGCGGAACGTCAAGGCCCGCGGCGCATCGCCCGCGGGCTTTGTCGTGTGCTTCACATTGCTTTGCGCGGCTGCGGTATCAACCGGTCAGCGATAGCGAAGTTCGCGGTCGAAGAACCCCAGCGACGCCGCCTCCTTGGCCATCGCCAAAGTCTGCTCGGTCACCGCGTTCGCCCGCGCGCTGCCATCACGGAGAATGTCGATGATCGTTTCATCGTCTCCTTCGTACTCTCGGCGGCGCTCACGCATCGGTTCGAGCATCCGATCGATCGCTTCCGCGACCTCGACCTTGATGTGCCCGTCGCCTATGTTGTCCCCCGCCGCGTACGCCCGTTCCAGTTCCGCAACACGGTCCGCATCGGTGATGAACGTCCGCACGTACTGAAAAAGCGCATTGTTGATATCGCCCGGCTCGGTCATGGACTGCCGGCCCGTGTAGAGTTGCCCGAGCTTCTTCTTGATCTGCTTGAACGTGTCGGTGATGAAGATCGCGTTGTGCAGCGATTTGCTCATCTTGTTCACGCCGTCGGTTCCGATGAGCCGGCCAACCTTGCCGACAAACGCTTCGGGCACAGGGAACACCCCGCCGAGCCGGTCATGATCTTTATCCTCAGCCTGGTCGGAAACACCGCAGTACAACTGGTTGAATTTCCGGGCGACCTCGCGCGTCAGCTCGATGTGCGGCACCTGGTCCTCGCCGACCGGCACCTGCACCGGCCGGAACGCGAGGATGTCCGCCGTCTGACCCACGGCATAAAGCGGAAAGCCGAAGCTGTAGTTGTCGCCGAGGTTCTTGACCTTAATTTCATCCTTCAGTGTCGGGTTGCGCATCACCCGGTTGAACGGAAGCAGCATCGCGAAAAGGAACGTCAGTTCCGCGATGGCTGGAATCTCGCTCTGTAGAAAGATCGCGCTGCGCTTCGGGTCGATGCCCATGGCAAGATAGTCACGGACGATCTCCAGGCAATCGCGGCGGATCTCCGCTGGCTGGTCCACCCGGGTCGTGAACGCGTGCATGTTCGCGATGATGAAGTAGCACTCGTGACTGTCCTGCAGTTCGACGCGCCGCTTGACCGAGCCGACGTAATGACCGAGGTGCAACTGCCCGGTCGGCGTGTCGCCGGTCAGAATCCGGGGCTTGCCGGTGACGGTCGTATCGGGGGACGGCGGGACGTTTGAACTGGGTTCGGCGTTGGGGTGCATGGCCCGGCAGTGTATCAATTGATGACCGCAACGTCGGAGGCCGGGCCGTTTTCATGCGCGATTCGCGGTTATTGGACCGGCGCGAACGACCAGACCCCCGCACTCGCCCCCGGCCACACCGACAACCGTCCGGTCCGGCCAGCGTACCGTTCTTCCGTCTCGTTCGCCCGGCCGATCAGCCGCGTCTCACCGAGTCGATTCGTCATGATCTGACTGAGCGCGAATCTCAGCCGCCGCGTCGCACGCTCATCATGATCCGCGACGATCGTCCCTTCCAGTCGCGCCGGACTGAGCAGATCGACGAACCCGTCCGTTGCTTCATCCAGCCGAAGCGTTGCGTCACGGAAGGACAGCGTCTTGCCATCCCGGCCGGAGCGACCCGAGGGCATGGCAAAGCCCCCACCGGTGTACACGCCCATCTCGCCGTTGCTGAAGATAATGTAGGTGACGCTCACATTCGTCGCACTGGCGTCCAGCGGCGTGGAACCGGGACGCGGCTTCCAGAGCATCTCCACATACAGCACCTGCCCCACACCCGGATCGCCTTCCATCAGTCGATCCGGATCGATGTCGGTCAGCAAGAACGCCGTCTCCGTGTCATCGATGACGGTGTACACACGCGTGTCGAACGCACCCGCGAGTTCCACCGGCTCCATGCCCACCGATTGAATCGTCACACCCGCGCCGTCGCCGGCCGACAGTCCCCGGCACCCGCCGATCAGTCCGGCAGCCATCGCGACAAGGACCACCAAGCAGACCGCCACACCGCCGAACCGCCGACCATGCCGACCTGCCGGAACCTGTCGGGTGTTCACGTGAATCATCCGCCTTCCCGTACAGCGTGAACCACGGGCCCGCTCTGGAGCGCCGCCAGTCATGTGGATGACGGGATCGGCGAGGTTGATTCCGTCTTCATTTCCGAGACGCTGCGTTCGCTTGAAACCTGCGAATCAATCCCGAGCACCTGCAGCGCATCGCGTTCAACAATTGCCCGGATCTGCGGCCGGGGGATCGAGGGCAACTGCGTGCCGTGGCTGTAGGCGTTGATCGTGTAGAGCGATTCGATCGTCTTTGCCGGCGTATCGACCGGGAAGTTCGAACCGAACAGCAGCTTTTCCATCACATCAAAGCTCGAAGCGCTGAGCAGGGCGTTGTACAACTGCCACGGCCGGGACGCCACGCCGGAGATGTCCGCGTACACGCGCTCGTGCTTGCCGAGCAGCGTCAGTGTCTCCTCCACCCACGGATGGCCGAGTTGGCCGACGACGATCGGCAGCCCGGGGTACGTGCGGGCGACTTCGTCCCATGCGGCGGGCCGGCCGAAATCCATAATCGCTTCGGCGGTCAGCGGCGTGTCCTGTGTGACGAACACCGGCATGGCCAGTTCAAGGCACCGTTCGTAGACCAGCATCGCGTCGGAATGGGCCGGGTGGAATCCCTGGCTTGCCGGCGAAACCGTGATGCCGACCATCCCGAGCGACGCCGCGGCGTCGACCTGCCCGACCGGATCATCGGCCATCGGGTCAACGCCCGCCACACCGAACCGCCGGCCGGCATCGCGGGCGACGAAGTCAGCAATGAATTCATTGGGCACCCGGGCATCGAGCCGGTCGCATCGGAAACCGAACACGAACGAGGCGTCGACGCATTCCATCGCGGACTCATGGTTCGGCGGCGAAGCGTCTAGCTGGCCCCACCGCTTGGCCTGCTGAGAGCGAAGTCGCTGCGCGACGTCCCGACCGAGTTGTTCCAGACTCGACCAGATGTGGGTGTGAGTGTCGATGATCATGATTGAAGCTCAACAGTATGAATCAGGCGGGTGCATACGACAACGGCCGGGCGACGCTACCGGGTGCGCCGCCATCGGCCGCTCCTTCCGCACTTCCCCATTTCCCCGGGGTGCTGGCCCCATGTTTTGGGCGTGCCAATCCGTTGGACACGACATAGGTGGTCATCCGTGACAGGTCAGATTGCCGACTCGAACGCTTAATCAATCCTCGATTATAGCCAGAATCGTCCTCTGCGTCGCCCCGCAACATCCACACCATCCCCCCAAGGACACGCCGGCCATGTCATTCTCCGGCACAGACAAATGTGGTACCGCCTGCTGCTGAAACGCCTCCCGCCGCAGCTCGAAATCCGGGTTGTCCCGGGTGAAGGCAAAGCGATCCCCTATCAGGCGCTCTGCCTTGGCGATTCGCGTCTCCGGATGGGGATGCGTGGACAGAATCTCGGGCGGCATTGCGCCGCGGCTTGCCTGCTCCAGCACCTCCAGCACCTGCAGCATCCCTCTCGGGTCGTACCCCGCCGCGACCATGTACCGGATGCCCAACTCGTCCGCTTCGGTTTCCT
>SLJD01000284.1 GCA_007135295.1 Phycisphaerales bacterium | reverse complement strand
TCGCCTGGCGGCCGCTCGACGATCTGCCCGAGCAGCTTTCCCCGGTCGATCGGCTGAGTCTGGCCGTCTTCACCCCGCCGGACAACGCGACCCGCCCCGGTGCGTCCGCACGCCCGCGTCCGCGTTGAGGCCCCGCCGTCGTGCCATGACCGGTTCGCTCGAATCCGGCGGCCAGTTCTGTTAGCATTTCAATCGGTATCGCTGGTGGTGACGCCGGCGTTCATGGGACGAGGAAGAGGATCGTGACGTGGCGCGGAGCCCCGATGACATTCCCGACGCGACGCTGCGGCTGTTGCTGACGCCGCACGTCGGCCCGCGGACGCTCGAAGCGCTCGAAAGTCGCCTCGGCAGCCATGACCGGATCATCGGCGCGTCGGTCAGCGATCTCATGCGTGTCGATGGCATCGGCCGCACACGAGCCGAGAAAATCCTGCGGAACATGCAGTCCGCCGACCTCGACACTGAACGCGACGCCATGGCCAACCTCGGCGTACGGCTGATTCTGCGGGGCGATGCGGACTATCCCGAACTGCTCGCGATGATCCCCGACCCGCCGCCGGGGCTGTGGGTCCGTGGCGAGTGCCGCGAAGCCGACCGGCTCGCCGTCGCGATGGTCGGGTCCAGAAAATGCACGTCCTACGGCCGGGACCAGGCGAACCGCCTTGCCGGCCTGCTCGCGGAGTCGGGCCTGACGATCGTCTCCGGTGGAGCGCGGGGGATCGACGGCGAAGCCCACCGCAGCACGCTGCGCGTCGGCGGCCGGACGATCGCGGTGCTCGGCAGCGGCCACGCCCGGCCGTACCCGCCTGAACACGCCGAACTGTTTGATCGCATCGCCGACGGCCATGGCGCGGTCGTCAGCGAGCACCCGACCCATGTCGGGCCGCGGGGCGAGCACTTCCCGCAGCGCAATCGCATCATCTCCGGGCTGTCCATCGGGGTGCTTGTCGTCGAAGCCGCCCGGGGCAGCGGCGCGCTCATCACGGCCCGGCAGGCCGCGGAGGATCACAACCGAGAAGTCATGGCCCTGCCCGGCCGCGTCGATTCACCCGCATCGGCCGGCTGCCTGCGGGCGATCCGCGAGGGGTGGGCCGGCCTCGTGACGAACCACGCCGAGATCCTCGAACAGCTTGATGGCGCGGGGCATCTGATCCGAGGCGTCGTCGAGGCGGCTCACCAGTCGGAGGCGGGCCGGCCGTCGTCCGGCTCGCTTTTCGATCAGACGTTGACGCCCGGCCAGCAGCAGATTCTTGAAGCGCTCAGCGAGAACTCCGGCCCCCGGCTGATCGACGAGATCGCCGCCGTGACCCGGTTGCCGATTGGCCAGCTCATGGGCGACCTGACGTGGCTTGAACTCCGCGGCCGCATCCGCCGCGACCACCGCGGGGTGTTTCTCAATTCAAAGTAGTCGAGGGAAGCGGACGGGATTCGCGGGCTGGCTCGCCAGCCGTATTCACGGGCAATCGCTGGTGCTCGCGACCAGTTGCAGTACTCCCCCGGCAGGACGGTGCCCCGCCGGTGGAAGGGCCATTCGCGTCAGCGGTGGACGCTGCGATTACTCGTCCGCCGGGTGAACCGTGGAGTAATTCGGTGATTCCCGCGTGATCTGGATGTCGTGAGGGTGGGACTCGATCACGCCGGCCCCGGTGACCCGGACGAAACGGGCGTCGCGTCGGAAATCGGCGATCGACAGGCAGCCGGTATAGCCCATCGCCGAGCGGATGCCGCCAACCATCTGGTAGACGAACTCGCCAAGTGAGCCGCGGTACGGTACGCGGCCTTCGACGCCTTCCGGGACGAATTTGCGGGTCTCGGAGACGTTCGCCTGGCCGTACCGGTCGGCCGAGCCGGCGCCCATGGCTCCGGCGCTGCCCATGCCGCGGTAGGTCTTGAAGCGCCGGCCGCGATGCAGGACGAGTTCGCCGGGCGACTCGTCGAGGCCGGCGAAGAGCGAGCCGAGCATGACGCACGATGCGCCGGCCGCGAGGGCCTTGGCGATGTCGCCCGACTGCCGGACGCCGCCGTCGGCGATGACGGGCACGCCGGCTTCGTCGGCGACGCGGCAGGCGTTGCCGATCGCGGTCAGTTGGGGAATGCCGACCCCGGTCACCACGCGGGTCGTGCAGATTGAACCCGGGCCGATGCCGACCTTTACCGCATCGGCGCCGGCTTCGATGAGGGCTGCCGCCCCCTCGGCGGTGGCGATGTTGCCGGCGATGATGTCGATGTCGTACCGGGCGCGGACGGCCTTGACGGTGTCGACGACGTTCTGCGAATGGCCGTGGGCGGTGTCGACGACGATGACGTCGACCTCGGCATCGACGAGCGATTGGACGCGATCCATCTGGTGAATGCCGACGGCTCCGCCGACCCGCAGCCGGCCCCGGTGGTCGCGGCAGGCGTGGGGGTGCTTGCGGATGTTGTCGATGTCCCGCATGGTGATGAGCCCGGCGAGGCGACCGTCGGGGTGGACGAGCAGGAGCTTCTCGACGCGGGCCTGGTTGAGGATTCCCTCGGCCTCTTCAGGGCAGGTCTGCGGTGGGGCGGTAACGAGATTCTCGCGGGTCATCGCATCGCCGACACGCCGATCGCCGGTTGAGACGAATTTCATGTCCCGGCGGGTAAGGATGCCGACGACGCGGCTGCGGCTCGAACCATCCTCGGTGACGGGAAAGCCGGAGACGTTGTTGCGGTCCATCATCTGCAGAGCCTGATTGACCGAGTCTTCCGGCGAGAGGGTGATCGGATCGGTGATAACCCCGTTCTCGCTGCGCTTGACCTTGGCGACCTCGCGGGCCTGGTCCTCGGGGGGCAGGTTCTTGTGCACAATCCCGATGCCGCCTTCCTGCGCGAGGGCAATCGCCAGCCGCCCCTCGGTGACTGTGTCCATCGGGGCGGAGATCAGAGGGATGTTGAGGGGGATGTTGCGCGTGAGAAAGGTCGAGGTGTCGGCCTGATCAGGCGTCATCGCGCTGAGCGCCGGGATCAGGAGGACGTCGTCGAACGTGATGCCGTCCTGAATTATTTTGTGCTCCATTATGCAATGATCCCCGCGGTGGCTGACGGCGTCAAGACCGCGAACATCTCGGCGTTCGGGCTGGTGCAGGCCGTGCGGGGGTCGATGCGTTGACCGCCCCTGTTTTTGAAATTTTTTTTAGAATCACGCAGCTCGCTGCCCGGCGGTCGTTCCATCGCCGGGGCGGTGACGCTACGATGATGGGTTGATATGGTGGTTTGATGGGGAAATGCGGCCCGGCGCGCCGGTTGCGCGGCGGCTGCCGTGAGCGGGAGCACAGGGGGGACGCGGGCGTCGGCCTCAACCGATCAGCGGTTGGCCGGTTCAACCGAACTCCGAACGGTGTATGTGCGAATCGCACGGCACGAGTGATGTTCATATGCAGGCAAACGGGATTTCTGACTGGAGTACGACGTGACGACGATCGACACCGCCCAACACCGCGAGACGCCCGATACGGTTCATCACGATGAGGGCACCAAGCCAGGCGAAGGCCTGGAGATGCTCAAGAAGTACCTTGACGCGTGCATCCGCTTCGAGGCGTCGGACTTGATCGTCAAGGTGGACTCGCCGCCGAAGATCCGGCTGCGCGGCGCGCTCAAGAGTCTCCAGACGGATATGTGCACCGACCAGCTCATGTTCCAGATCGCCAAGGACGTCCTGGACGAGGAGCAGTACAAGCACTTCCGGCACCACGGCTCGATTGACTTCGCCTACGACTACGACGACGACAACCGGTTCCGAATGAACCTGTTCATGGCCCGCAGCAAGCCGTCTCTGGCGGCGCGTCTGATTACGTCGGACATCAAGACGTTCGAGAGTCTATACCTGCCCCAGACCCTCGCCGACATCTCGATGAGCGCCCAGGGGCTTATTCTCTTCGCGGGCGTGACCGGCTCCGGCAAGTCGACCTCGATCGCGTCGATGCTCAACTACATCAACCACCGCAAGCGGGTGCACATTGTCACGATCGAAGACCCGATCGAGTACATCTTCAAGGATGACAAGGCGACGATCAATCAGCGAGAGGTCGGCATTGACTGCCTGTCGTTCAACACCGCACTTCGCGCCCTCGTTCGCGAGAACCCGGACGTGGTGCTGGTCGGCGAGATGCGTGACCACGAAACGTTCGAGGCCGCGATTCGGGCCGCTGAGACCGGCCACCTCGTCTTCGGCACGATCCACGCGTCGTCGGCTTGGCAGACCTTCGGGCGTATCTACGACCTCTTCCCCGAAGCCGAGCGTGAGCAGATCCGCAAACTGCTTGCCTACAACCTGCGGGCGATTGTGTACCAGAAGCTCCTGCCGACCCTGCACGAGCACATCCCCCGGATCCCGGCGATCGAGATTCTGCTCAACACGCCGCCGGCCCAGAAATACATCCTCGACGGCCGGGAAGGCGAGTTGCTCGACGTGATCAAGCAGTCGCATGAGGACGGGATGATCGACTTCACGAGTTCGCTTGTGCAGTTGGTTGAAGAAGAATACATTCACCACCGCGTGGCGTTGGACGCGACGCCGAAGCCCGAAGAACTGAAGATGCGTCTCAAGGGCATCTCCTGACCCTCGCATCCCCTGACCCCTCAAGGTGAGCTGGGCATGACTATTGAACCACTGCTGGCGCAGGATGCCGGCTTTCTCGTCAGTTTCTGGAAGCCAATACTCATCGCCGTGCCCTTCCTGGCGTGGGCATGGCTGGTGTCCGCCAAGCTGGACAAGGACGCCAAGTACCACTACCTCAATCCGCGGATGTGGAACGGGATTCACGTCGGCGCCGCCGTCGTCGGGCTGGCGGTGATGCTGCTGATCCCGTGGTTCTTCGTCGGCTATCCGCTCGGCCTGCTGGTCATGGCCGGCTCGGTCATCGCCTATTGGCAGGTACGCAATAAGGAAGTGCCCGCGGCGGCGCAGTTCCACCTCGCCGATGCACTCAACATCAGCGAATGGGCCCAGTCGCGCAAGCAGGCCAAGGCGTCGCGGCAGGCGGTCGTCAAGTTCACCGACGCGAACAAGCAGCCGCGTGCGCTGCCGGATGACGAGTCGCCGCTGCACGAGGTCCACCTCGCCGCCGAGGATTTCATCAGCCCGTCGCTCTCGGCTCGGGCGACGCATGTCGAGATCGCCCTTTCCGCCAACGGGGCGAAGATCATGCACACGGTCGACGGCGTGCGGTACAAGAACCAGCCGCTCTCTGCGGAACTCGGCACCAAGGTCATCGAGTATCTCATGGACATCGCCGGGATGGACACCGGCGAGCGCCGGCGTCGCCAGACGGGCGAGTTCGAACTCGCCGGCCCCACCGGGACGGTCAAGGTCAACGCGGAAAGCTTCGGCTCGTCGAACTCGCACCAGTTCCGCATGGAGTTCGATCGCGAGCAGCGCCTGCTCAAGCCGGTGGACAGTCTGGGCCTGCTGCCGTCGCAGCTCGAACTGCTTCAGAAACTCGACGAGCAGGAGTACCGCCACGGCATCGTGCTCGTCGGTGCGCCGCGGGGCCAGGGGCTCTCGACGACAACTTACAGCCTGATCTCCCAGCACGACGCGTACACCACGAACATCAAATCGCTTGAGCTCGAGATTGAAGCCCCGATCGAAGGCGTCGACCAGATCACATGGGTCGAGCATGACGGCACGGACTACGCCACACACCTGCAGTCAATTCTTCGGCGTGATCCGGACATCGTGCTGACCGCTCCGGTGCGCGACCCGGAGACGGCGGTTGTCGCCTGCCAGCCCGGCATGGATGGTCCGCTCATTTATGTGCCCCAGCGGCTCGGTACCGTCGAGGAGCAGGTCAGCGAATGGGTCAAGCGCGTTGGCGACGTGAAGATGGCCACCAAGCCCCTGCGGGCGGTGATGAACCAGCGGCTTGTTCGGACGCTCTGCCCGAACTGCCGCCAGCCCTACAAACCGTCATCCGAGCAGCTTCGCAAGCTCAACCTGCCTGCAGACAAGGTCAAGCAGCTTTACCAGAAGACCGGCAAGGTGCAGGTCAAGAACAAGATCGAGAACTGCCCGATCTGCGGCGGAACGGGGTATCTCAATCAGACCGGCATATTCGAGGTCATGATGATTGATGACGAGATGCGCAAGCTGCTCATG
>SLJD01000001.1 GCA_007135295.1 Phycisphaerales bacterium | reverse complement strand
GCAGATGCTCGCGGATGACCTGGATCGCGGTTCGGCGGTGCAATTCCTGAACGGACTGGCTGGCCAGATCGAGCGAGGCGAGACGGTCGCTGTGCGTGTGGCAACCGGCTACGAAACGGTGAACTAGGAGACATGACGATGCAGATACCAGACGAAGGCGAGACGGTCCACCTGGATGAGATCGGGGCCTGCACAGTCAAAGACGTGCGGGTGACTATCGAACGGCCAGACGGCGGTAGCTTCCGCGTCACGGGCTCCATGTTGCGACAGTGGATAAACGGTGAGGTGGCATGGGCGGTCGACATCGACGGCTGGCCCATCGACCGTGACCATCCGTGGAATCATGGCTGACTGGCCATACTCTAGCCAGGCATGGCAGCGGCTCCGGCGGCTCAAGCTGTCGGAGTCGCCCTGCTGTGAGCACTGCGCGCCACGGGCTGTCCCTGCACATCATGTCGATCACATCGTCGCGATCAGTGACGGCGGGCCACCCTTCCCGGCACTGGATGGCCTGCGCGCACTGTGCGCCTCGTGTCATTCAAAGGTAACGGCACGGTGGCGTCACGGGGATAACGGCGTGGACCCGGATACAGGTTTGCGATGGGATGGCGACTGGTGGTAGCGCGCGCAGAAAATCTCTCGGAGCTGGCGCCGGGGACCGACGTGGGCAGCCACATTTATACTTACTTGAGAGAGTTCTAATATGGGACGGCGAGGCATTGGATCTAAGCCGCGTGCAGAGCGGCATCCCGACGAGCTGATCGACCTGTCGGACGCACCGGACTGGCGCGAGGATGGAATCAGCCGGGCCGAGGCAGTGATCCGGTTTATTGAATCGCTGCCGGTGACGGCGGGCACCCTGGCCGGTGAGCGCATGCGGTTGCGGGACTGGCAGCGGGCGATCATCGAGGCCATGTACGCGGTCGACGATTCCGGTAAGCGCCAGATTCGCACCGCGCTTATGTCGACGCCGCGCAAGAATGGCAAGACGCAGTTGGCGGCGGCCCTCGCCCTGGCGCACCTGTGCGGACCCGAGGCGGAACAGCGCGGGCAGGTGTACTCGGCAGCGGCCGACCGTGAGCAGGCGGCGATCATCTTCCGAGAAATGCAGGCGATGATTGAACGCCACCCCGAGCTGTCGGAGCGGATCAACGCAAAGACGTTCACGCGCGAGCTTGAGGATGACGAGACCGGCTCGACATACAAGGCTTTATCAGCAGACGCGCGTACGAAGCACGGATTGTCCGCGTCATTCGTGGTCTACGATGAACTGGCGCAAGCGCCGAATCGCAACCTGTATGACGTACTCGCCACGTCCACGGCGGCACGCGCCGAGCCGCTGATGGTGGTTATCAGTACGCAATCACCAGACCCGAATCACGTCATGTCTGAACTGGTCGAGTACGGGCGACAGGTGAATGACGGTTCGGTCGATGATCCGACCTTTCACGCCACGATCTACTCGGCACCGATGGACGCCGACTGGCTCGATGAATCCGTATGGTATGACTGCAATCCTGCGCTCGACGACTTCCGTTCGCTCGACGAGATGCAGGTTGCTGCACGCCAGGCCGCACGCATACCTGCACGCGAATCATCGTTCCGCGCGCTGTATCTCAACCAACCCGTGGAGGCCGATGCGCGGTTCATCGCGTCGGCTGACTGGGATGCGTGCAAACAGACCATCGAGCCCGAGACATTGCGCGGGCGTCCGTGCTGGGCGGGACTGGACCTGTCGGCCACCCGTGACCTGACCGCCCTGGTTCTGTACTTCCCGAGCGATGGCGGTGCAGTGCTGCCGTGGTTCTGGTGTCCTGGTGAACGGCTCGACATGCGCGAGGAACAGGACCGCGTACCGTACCGCACATGGGAACGGCGGGGATTGATCGAAGCAACGCGGGGACGGGCCGTGGACAAGCGTGCAATCGCCCTGCGCCTGGCGGACATTGCGGGCATGTATGACCTGCAAGCCGTGGCGTTTGATCGGTGGGGGATGGATGAACTGAACCGTGTGCTCGCCGAGGAAGGCATCGAGTTGCCATTGGTCGAACACGGTCAAGGGTTCAAGGATATGGCCCCGGCGGTCGATGCGCTGGAAACGGCGGTGCTGTCGTGTGAGCTATCGCATGACGGCAATCCGGTGCTCGCGTGGTGCATGGGTAATATCGCGATCGACGTCGACCCGGCAGGCAATCGGAAAATGACCAAGAGCAAGTCGCGCGACCGCATTGATGGCGCTGTAGCACTGGCGCAGGCCGTCGGCATTCATGCCAAGCAACAACCGGCCATTACCTACGATTTCGACCGCGAACTGGTGATCGGTTAAAACTTGACGCATTTAGTCAGGTTTTGTATAAGTGTACACTGTATAAACAATCAGCCCGGCCGGTCTCTGCGGCGCGCGGTGGCGTCGTCCGGAACGGGAGCCGGCAGCGGTGGCCGGGGCCGATACATCGGTTTATTGAACTGCTGTCGGCATCCACCGCACGAACAAGTTTTCTCGCCGTGAGGCGATACGGTCCCGAAGCTGGAGATTGAACATGAAGCTGAAAGAGCTACAGGAGCGACGCGCAACCGTCGTCTCCGAAATGCGGCAGATCGCCGATGCGCCCAAGGGCGATGACGGCGACCTGTCGAACGAACAGGCGCACAAGTTCGACGAGTTGCGCCAGGAAAACGAATCCCTCGAAGCGCGCATTGCTCGACAGCGTTCGCTCGAAGATGCCGAACGCAACATGCAGGGCACCCCGGTTACTGGCAGCGAGGATCGCCAGTGGGGTCAGGCCCGGCGTGACTATTCCCTGACCCGTGCCCTTGCCGGTGCTGCCGGGCTCAACGTCGACGACGGCCGCGAGCGTGAAGTACAGCAGGAGCTTGCACGGCGCAGCGGGCGCAACTTCCAGGGCATCGCGGTGCCGGCCGAAGTCTTCGAGGAACGCATCGAGTCCCGCGACGTACTCACGTCTACCGGCCAGGGCTCCGACCTGATCGCGACCGACCATCTCGGCGGCCAGTTCATCGACCGACTGCGCGAGGCGGTAGTGGTTCGTGGTCTCGGCGCTCGGGTGCTGCGCGGCCTGACGGGCAACGTCGACATTCCCAAGCTGGCGGCATCCGCCTCGACCGGATGGGTTGCCGAGAACAGCGCACTCACGGAATCGCAGCACGACTTCACGAAGGTCAGCATGAACCCCAAGCATGCCGGTGCAATGACCGAGCTGTCGCGCAACATGCTTCAGCAGAGTTCGCCCGACATCGAGCAGCTGGTCCGCGCTGACTTCGCGCAGATTCTCGCGGCCGCACTGGACCGTGTAGCAATCAAGGGCGGCGGTGCGAATGAGCCTGACGGCATCCTGGAGACCACGGGCGTGACCGAGGTGGCCGACTTCGCCGCAACCTGGGAGAAGGTGCAGGAGCTGATCGGCACCATCGAGGATGAGGATGCCATGGGCACCGCATTCCTGACGCACCCGAAGGTGCGCCGGGTGCTGCGCTCGACCAACAAGGTCTCGGGCGAACCGGAACACGGGTTCGTGATGGACACCCGCGACAGTCTTGACGGCTGGCCGGTGGCCCGCACGACGCTGGTGCCGGTGACAGAAGGCACCCCGGATACCGCACCGCTGATCTTCGGCAACTTCTCCGACCTGCTGATCGGGTTCTGGAGCGAGCTGGATGTTCTGGTCAACCCGTTCGAGAGCACTGCTTATTCCAAGGGCAATGTGAAGGTTCGGGCCATGATGACCGCAGACGTCGCGGTGCGGCATCCCGAGAGCTTTGCCTACGGCGAGCTGGACGTCTAAGCCATGAGCGCCGAAGTCCGGGCCGTCGCCGAGCTGCGCCGGCAGGGACGTACGCTCGAAGGTTATGCCGCGACCTTCGGCACCGAAACCCGGATCGCCAACTTTACCGAGGTGATCCGGGCCGGTGCCTTCGCGTCGAGCCTGTCGACCCGTTCCGACATTCTCGCCATGGTCGATCACGACCGCACGCGCGTACTCGGTCGCACCAGGACCGGCACGCTCGAACTGCGCGAGGATGACAAGGGCCTGGCGTTCCGTCTCGACGTACCCGACACCCAAGCCGGCAATGATGTACTCGCCCTCGCCGAGCGTGGCGACCTGGGCGGTATGTCTTTCGGATTCAATCCCGTGGACGAACGCTGGGACGGCCGCAAGCGTGAACTGCGCACGGTCGACCTGCGCGAGATCAGCGTGGTCAGCGCATGGCCGGCCTACGAAGGCACAAGCGTCATGGCCCGATTCATGATGCCGCGTGCGGCCCTGGCGAAACGCTATCTGGAGACGCTGTAATGGGTATCCTGCGACGCATCGCCGACCGCTTCGACCCCGAGGCCCGTTCGGAACCCTCATGGGATCACCTGAGCGGCATCAACACGGCCACGGGATCACTGCACGGCACGAGGTTCGCCGAGAATCTGTCGACGATCCTCGCGTGCGTGAACGCCATTTCGGGCGGCGTGGCGAGCCTGCCGGCCTACGCATATCGCCAGGAAGGCACGAGCCGGCGCGTCGATCCGGCGCATCCGTTCGCCGATCTATTCGTCGCTGGCCCGAACCCCTGGCAGACGTGGCCCGACTTCGCCGAGTGGCTGGTGGCATCGACACTACTCGCGGGCAACGGCATTGCCGAGATTCGTAGCGACAATGCCGGGCGCGTGATCGAGCTGCGACCGATTCCCTGGGAATGGGTCAGCGTGCAGATGTTGCCGACCGGACGGCTCGCCTATGACGTCACTGAAATCACGTCGCTGTACGGCGGCACAGGGCGGACACGGCGGCTCTTGCAGGATGAAGTGATTCACGTAAAGGATCGCTCGGATGATGGCCTGATCGGGCGTTCGAGGCTGTCTCGGGCACGCTCGGTAGTCTCTGCCGGCCTGGAGATCCAGACCTACGCCGAAAGCATGTTCGGGAATCAGGCGACCCCGTCAGGCGTGATCGAGGCGGACGGCAAGATCGACGCCGATGCAATGGACAAGCTGCGCCGCCAGTTCGACAAGGCGTACACGGGCTCGGGCAATGCTCGCAAGGCGATGATTCTCGACCAGGGCGTGCGGTTCAAGCCGATTAGTGTCTCGCCCGAGGATGCCGAGCTGCTGGCCTCGCGGCGCTTCACGGTCGAGGAACTGGCACGGCTCTACCAGGTGCCGCCGCCGATCATTGGCGACCTGACAAACGGCACGTTCACGAACAGCGAGACGGTGGGCCGGTGGTTCGCACAGCAGACGTTGAGCGCCTGGGTCCGCAAGATCGAATCGGAGTTCAACCGCCGCGTGATGGGCTCGACGCACAAGCTGGAAATCGACCTATCCGGCATGCTGCGCGGTGATCCCGAACAGCGGTGGGCCTCGCACAAGATCGCCGTCGAGGCCGGGATTCTCGACGCCGACGAGGTGCGCGAAGTCGAGGGCTATGCCCCGAGGGAGGTAGCGGCATGACGTTGACCGTCAAGACACCGCCGGCAGACGAGCCCGTGAGCCTGGAGGATGCAAAGGATCACCTGCGCGTTGATACATCGGCAAGCGACGCACAGATCGCCGCACAGATTCAGGCCGCGCGCGAGCGTGCCGAGCGTTACCTGGGGCGGTCACTGGTCACGCAGACCCTCGAATTGCGCCTTGACGCATTCCCTTCGGTGATCGATCTACCGCGCCCGCCGATCCAGTCGGTCGACCTGATCGAGTACATCGACCCCGACGTCGACACGCAGACGCTCGGGCAATTCACGGTGGATCGCGAGGGAGCCCGAATCATCCCGGCGGCTGGTAATGATTGGCCCCGGACACTGGCGACGGTGAATGCCGTCACGGTGGAGTACACGGCTGGCTATGGTGGCCCGGAGGATGTACCGCAGGCGATCAAGCAAGCCATTCTGCTGACCGTCGAGCGCCTGTATGACCGACCCGAGGCGAATCAGGATCGCCAGCTAGCAATCGCCGGCAGTCACCTGCTGTGGCCGTATCGCCAGGTGCACGTATAGATTTCTCCCCCCTAGCCGCCGGGGGCGCGCAAGCGATACGGGCGGACGCGGTTCGGGTGCACCGTGGTTCCAAAGGCGTCCACCTGCCCCCTTCGGGCTAGCGGTCGGAGGGGGCTTTTT
>SLJD01000254.1 GCA_007135295.1 Phycisphaerales bacterium | reverse complement strand
TGATTCCGAGTAAACCGCCATCACTCCCCCGGACTCGCATCACGCAGGGCATCCTGGCGAATCTGCCAGTGCACCCCCGGCACCGACTCGTACTTCATTGCCGGGCCGCGCTCCACTGTCCACGGCCAGCGATCGTTAAACACCATGTCGATCGGAGCCCACGGGATCATCGCATAGCCGTGTACAACCTCGAGAATTGCGCGAAGCGTGTCCCTTCCATTGTCCGGATACACCCTGACCGCATCCTCAGCCATCGGGTACTGCCCGCGAAGCCGGGGGTCATCCGCCCCGAACCCGAGCACCGGGGCATAGGTCGGCCGATGAGCGACCTGGCGCACTGCGACGGAAACCGTCACCTCTGGCCAGTGCGAACGATCATCTTCGATCAACGATGGATGACTCGATGGTTCAGGTGAATCCGGATCGAGGGTCAGCGCCGGAAGCGGGTCCACGCCGACCAGATCATCATGCTGGTTCAGACCGCCGCAACCGAACGCGGCGAGTATCGCCGAGATGCCCACCAATATGCTGGCCGGCGTCCACCCACGCCAAGGCGTCGACCAATTCTTTTTCACCGTTCTCATGCAGCCATCCTATCCGTCTATCGAGCCGTTCGGCTGAACTGCCAGGCACCGAGCGAATGTTCAGCTCTCGGGATGCTCCTCGCCGAGCCCGCAGACATCAAGCACCGCACGGATCGTGTCTTCATCGAACCCACGGCGGGCAAGGGCCGAGCCGACACGGCGACGCAATGTTGCGGCCGACGGCGTGCGAAAGTGCTGATGCGCCTGGTGAACCATGGACCGGGCGATCGACTCAGCCACGTCGCCGTCCCCTTGATCCGCCATGACTTCATCCGCGGCATGTTCCGCCTGTTCGCGATCAACTGACTTCTGAACAACCCGCTTGATCAGCATCGACCGGCTGCATGGAGACCGTTCGAACACCCGCCGCGCCACCGAAATCGCATGCAGTCGCTCATCAAGCCAGCCCATGTCAGCAAGTTCATCGACAACCGTCTTCGCATCTCCACCGTCATGGCCCTGCTCAACGAGCCGCTCAGTCAATTCCCGGTGCGAATAGGACCGTCGGCCAAGCCGTTCCAGTGCCGATCGCCGCACCGCATCCCGGCGCTGCCACGCCGCGACATCGGCCGAAATGGATTCAGTCCACGGCATGGACTCGTATAACTCAAGATCTTCGATCGCGTTGCGCGGCAGTGTCACCACGACTTTTCCGGCGACGATGACCTCCCACTGGTTGGGATCTTCATCGGTCGCGCGCAGTTGCTCGATGCTGCCTCCCACTGAACCGGCTGACTCATCAGCATCTTCAGGTGGGTCAGGTGAGGGCATGAAGGTACTCGCTGATCTCTTCGGCGGCCTTGTCATCGCCCAAGGACTGCGCCCGTTCGAGGCCGGCCTCAAGTATCTCGACGGCCTTCTGCTTGTCTCCCTTCGCCTCGAGACTGCGGGCCTTGTGGTAGTAAGCGTAGCAATAGCTCGAGTCAACCTCGATGGTCTGATCGAAATACGCGATCGCGCGTTCATGCTGGCCGATCCGCGCGTACTCCTGTGCCAGGCCGTAAAGGCAGAAAGGATCGTTCGGTTCGTTTTCGAGAAGTCGCTGAAGTTTTTCGATTCGATCGCTCATGCAGTGAACATTCGGTAGGGGTCAATCGTTCGCACACGTCTGCGCCGGCCAAGCCCCGGCCGGGGGCACTTTCCCGATTACACGGGCATGGTATCCTGTGCACATGCGATTGTCGGCGCAACTCGCGCTCACCGTGCTGATTCTACTTGCCGGCGTGCTTGCTGGCTGCGCCAGTCAGCGCCTGGCTGGCATGCAGGCCCCATATGAAGTTACACAACACGTCAACGGCGCATACACCAGAACCGTGGTTTCCGGCAGGACGTGGTATCAGACGCACGGGCTGAACCTGCTCACCATCGACGCACGAAGCGGCTCAACCTTGGCAAGAATTGCCATCGGCCGCCCAGGCCACGATGGCGCGGCAGTTGACATGACTGCCGCCGGCGATCGTGTGTGGGTGGTGCTTGGCGGAACCGCTGTCGTTGAGGTCGATGCCGAGTCTCCGGAAGCCCCGCGTGTGGTCCGTCGATGGACAGCTGACGAACTTCACATCGAACCGCATCACGTCAGACGCATCAACGGTCGCGTGTTCGTCAGCGGGCGAGACGGCGCGGTGGAGATCATGTCAGGCGAACGGCATCCGATTCCCACCGACATGCATACCCTCACACCGGCCTTTGGGCCGGTCTCCATGACTGTGCACGGGCCGGCGGCGGCAATCGGCAGACAGCTCCGCACCCTCCGTCGTGACCGGTTTCTCGGAGCAGCCCATGAACTCATCCCTCTGCAGGAGAGTTCTCACGATGACATTGACCGCGATGCCCCACGATGGGTGTACCTGCTTCACGGCGAGGAGTCGAGCGAAATCGGCCTGAAGTCTCACACCATCCGTGCTGTACACCGTGTCTCGCTCGATGAACGGATCGTTCGCGTCCGACACCGGAACGACCGGGTCTGGGCTGTCACTCCGACGCGAATCATCGCCTACCGAATCGATGACAACTCGCTGGCTGAAGCCGGGCAGATTGATATTGCCGGCGCCCGGGATCTTGATCGCATTGACGATGACACTCTCGCCATCTCCGGAGAGTTCGGCCGGGCAACGTACCATCAGCGCCGCGATCGGCTCTTCATCATCACACGCCCCCCTGCTGATCTATCGATCGCTCGGTTTGACGGTCGCCAGCTTGTCACCGGCGATGGCGAGCGGTTCTGGCGCCTTCGTCTTGGCGGTGAAATTGAACGTAGCTTCGACCAGGATGTCACCGGTGATGGAATCAACCGTCACGCTGAGTCAATCCGATACCGCGCAACGATCGACGATGAACGCCCCGGCCTCGTCCAACTTCGAGGGGAGTTCGGCGAGATCGAGTTCAACACACCGCAGAACGCTGCAGCCCGGACGCTCGTCATGGCGGGTAATCAATTGTGGATCGGTCATGATCGCGGCATTGAGATTATTCGCCTCACCCACGGTGATGAAGTCCAACGCATTCAGTCCATTCGACTGCCAGAAGGCGTCCAGCATCTGTTTACGCTGCTGCGAGGCGATGGTGTTGTGTATGTCAGTCGCAACGGCGGGCTCGGCGTGATCGAGCGTCGCGAATAACTGACCGCAAGGCGTTCAGGCCACGCCCTCGCCTGCGGCATTCGCGCAGTACTTCTGACAGAGCCAGTGCTCGGCACAACCTCCCCCGCGAGCTTTGCAGACTCGGCGACCATGAAAGATCATCAGATGGCTGAGCATGGTCCAGTCCGGCCGGGGAAACAGCGCCATGAGGTCCTTCTCGATCTTCGCTGCATCGGCATGCTCACTCAGGCCAAAACGCCGGGCAATTCGCATCACGTGGGTGTCGACCACCACGCCCATGTTGATACCGAACGCGTTGCCGAGCACGACGTTGGCCGTCTTGCGTGCAACGCCGCGCAACGTCAGCAGGTCTTCCATCGTGTTCGGCACGCGACCGTCATATACCTCCACGATTCGAGTCATGGCGGCATGAATCGCTCTTGCCTTGTTGCGATAGAGCCCGATTGTACGAATGTACGGCTCGATTTCATCAGGGGAGCCCCCCGCATAGTCCGCCGGCGTGGGAAATGCTTCGAAGAGCCCCGGCGTCGCCTTGTTCACGCCGACATCCGTCGCCTGCGCTGAAAGTATCGTCGCAATAAGCAGCTCATGAGCATTGCGGTAGTTCAGTTCGCAATGAGCGTCGGGGTAGCACGCATACAGGTCGCGAAGAATCCGCCGCGCCCGCGCCTGGTCGGACCGCGTGCGAACAGGCAAATCGAACGCGGACTTGCTGGTTGCATCGGAACTGCTGTTCTCAATTGAATGCTGCATTAACATCGCCGGGGGAGGATGTACTGATTCTCATGCCGATCCTTCATGAACTTCGCTGCCGCGTCAGCGCGACGAATGGCCCTTGCCCAAGTGTGGCTGCTGAAGCGGCAAATCACTCTCATCTCGACCGACAGGCACAATCATCACCGTTGCAGCCGACGCGGTCACTGCGATCAGCAGCAGGCCGAACGTCGTCGCGTGCAATCGTTCCGCGGTGGGGTGGCGGATTTCGAACCGGTCGCGATGCACCATCGCTGCATCAACATCACCTGCTTCCGCTGCCGCCCAGTAGCTTCGCAGATCACGGTTCATTTCCGGCGTGATCAGCATGGCCTGAAACACCATGACAGATCCCGCGACAAGCACAGCGGCGGATCGCACAAGATGGCCGGCCGATATCATCCTTCGCTGCAGCACCAGCCCTTGGCCGATCAGCGAGAACAGCACCATCGCTGCCCCGCCGAACTGAATCAGTGCCGCCAAAGCGAACAACGGCTCCATGACTTTCCCGGCCGCAAGCCGGCCATGCTGATCCTGCGGAAAATCCGAGTATTCGGCAAGTACAACCGACATTTCCGGCAACGTCCCGAATACCGCTGGCGCAGCAATCCCCCCGGAAAGCAGCCCCCCGATCCAGAACACCAGTCCCGTCCAGTACACCACACTGAACAATCGAAGCCAGCCCGTCACGTCCAGAGTCCTTTTGCTTTCTGATGATGATTGAGAAACTCGTCCGGCCTGACCGCCACCCCCCCCACCCATGTCGTGCCGCCTCGGGACCAGATCTCCTGCTTCCAGATCGGCGCCCTCGCCTTCAACTCATCGATAAGCCACCGGCATGCGTCGAACGATTCCGGCCGATGACCGCACGCCACCTGAACAACGACGCTTGCCTCCCCGACCGGCACCACCCCGACCGCATGGTGCACCCGCACCGCCTGTGCCCGAAAGCGCACGACGGCCTCGTCAGCCAACTCCCCCAGAACCTGCCGGGCCAGTCCGACGTGGGCTTCATACTGCAGTGCCCGCAATGCCCCCTGCGTCAGATGCTGCTCCCCCCGCGTGCGTCCGATGAACAGGCACTCCGCGCCACACTCCTGCGGAAACGGATCGATCGCGATCGGCCGCACGGGGCCGTCGATCAACTGGACATCGATGGTTGACAAGCGATCTGGCATAGCACACATGACCTGAATCGTGAGTCTCGCCATGGTAGCGATCCGCGATCGGGAACGCACTCCACCACCACGACGCCCGTGATGCATGTTTTTTTCAGTAAACTCGGTGCCCCTGGCACATGCTCGCCCAACCTGCTATATTGCCGCATTGCGCAGGACGATCCACACGATCGCCAATCGCCTTTTATTTGTCGCTCAAACCAAACGGCCCAGAGTAAGAGAACCGGATTGATCCCATGCATTACCCGCGACGAGTCAGCAATATCAAGCGTCGCCGCAAGTTCGGCTTTCGCGCCCGCATGAAGACGAAAAAGGGCCGCAAGATCATCAATCGCAAGCGCCGCCTCGGTCGAGCTGTAACGCCGCGCGGCGTCTGACCGCACCAAACTATGCCAAGCGTCGGTCGACGCAACTGTCACCGTCCCGGCCGTGAAGCTCCAGAACGCGGTTCCGCGGCCGGCTGACGCGGCACATGTGACCTCTTTCCAGCGTCTCCTGCGGCAATCCTGCCCACGAGCTTATGGTGCGCGTTAACAACCGCTTCTGCTGTATCGATCTCCAGATCATCGGCTCACAGTGTCGAGACTGTTTGAATAGTGAAGCCAGCGGCCAAATATGACTGCCGCAGCAATAGAGTAAATGAAGCAGGCCGGCATCCACATGATGAATCCTGCCACCTGCTGATCCGACAACGGGTCAACCCCCCATACCGGCGCTGTCACCTGATACGTGTCGTACCAGATCAAGGGCGAGAATGCCATGAACGCCCCCATCGCACCACACTGCAGGCATGCCGCAAAGATATACAAGACACTGATTCCCGGGTGCAGCCGCAGACGGCTGATCGGATCAATCAGTACTCTCCAGAACAAACACGCCGCTACGAGAAACGCAACATGCTGCAGATCGTGAATGGCCCGATTCTGTAGCGCCGCCTCATACATTGACGGGATATGCCACAGCCACAGCAGGAGGCCGAAGAATCCCCATACAAGCAATGGCTGCCAGA
>SLJD01000138.1 GCA_007135295.1 Phycisphaerales bacterium | reverse complement strand
TCCCGCTGGGGATCATGATCGAGGTGCCGAGCGCCGCGCTGATGGCGACAACCCTGGCCAAGGAGGTCTCGTTCTTCTCAATCGGGACGAACGACTTGATCCAGTACACCCTGGCCGTCGATCGGGGCAACGAGCGGGTGGCGAACCTCTACAGCGGGGCAAATCCGGCGGTTCTGCACCTTGTCAAAGCGGTAATCCGCGCCGGCAAGCGATTCAACGTTGACACGAGTCTGTGTGGGGAGATCGCAGGCGAGCCGGCCTACACAATGTTGCTGATCGGGCTCGGCTTGCGTACCCTGTCTATGGTGCCCTCCCAGATTCCGCACGTGAAGCGAGTGGTGCGGTCAGTGGATGTCGCCACATGCGAGCGGCTGGCTCGAAAGGTCGGCTCGTTCGATTCCGAGCGCAAGGTTCTGAACTGCCTGCGCGAAGAAGTCCAGAAACTCGTGCCCGAACTGGGCGGCGGTTGGTCCGCCGACTGACAGTCAGGCACATTCCGAACATCGGCCGCCAGGCCACTGCCGCGGGGACGTGCGGGGAGCCGGGGACGGGTCAGAATGACCCGCAGGCACGTTCAGCGGACTGGCCGTCGGCCCCGTCGTTGCCGCGTATGTCAAAGGTGTTGAGTCGATCCGTCGTCCCGCCGTCTCGCCCGTTTCAGGTGCGAGCCGGTGACGCGATGACGTTGCCATCGATCCCGCCGGTTGACTCTGCTGTTGATCACATTGCGCGGCTCGGCGGTTCCCCTCAATTGGAGAGTCGCCCCCGTGGCACCATCGAAAACCCCCAGGCCATCGGAGTTGATGGTCGTCAACGACCTGCCCGGTGAAGAATGCCGAATCGCCGTCGTTCGCGACCAGCATCTTGAAGAGCTTTACACGGAACGCACCAGCCAGGCCACCAGCGTCGGAAACATCTACAAAGGCAAGGTCACCAAGGTGGAACCGGCCATTCAGGCCGCATTCATCGACTTCGGCGGCCGGCAGAGCGGGTTCCTGCACATCACGGACCTGCACCCGAAGTACTTTCCCGGCAAGGAGCGGGCCGAGCGGGTCGGCAAGAAGATCCCGCGAAGGGATCGCCCGCCGATCCAGGACTGCCTGAGCCGCGGCGATGAGGTGCTCGTGCAGGTGCTCAAGGAGGGCATCGGTACGAAAGGCCCGACCCTGACGAGCTACCTGTCCATCCCCGGCCGCCACATGGTCATGATGCCCGGGATGAATAAGGTCGGCGTGTCACGAAAAGTCGAGGACGATGACCAGCGACGCGAAATGCGGCGCATCCTGGATAGTCTCGACCTTCCTGACGAATGCGGATTCATCCTGCGAACCGCCGGGCTCGGCCAGAACAAGACTGAGCTCAAGCGTGACGTCGCGTACCTCTCCCGGCTCTGGAAGCTGATGGACAAGCGGATCAAGAAGGTCGGGGCGCCGTGCGCGCTGTATACCGAATCCGATCTGCTCATCCGCACGATCCGCGACGTTCTTCGGCCCGGGATTGAGGCCGTCATCGTTGACTCCGAGTCGGCGTACCAGCGGGCCGCGGACTTTCTTCGCGTCGTGGCCCCGAGGTCGGCTCCGAAGGTCATCCGGTACACGCACCCCACACCGATCTTCCACGCCTTCGACGTGGAGCGGCAGATCGAGCTGATCCACAATCGGGAGGTGCCGCTTCCGTCCGGCGGGGCGCTTGTGATCGAGCAGACGGAGGCGATGGTGGCCATCGACGTCAACTCGGGACGCAGCCGGGCCGCTCGGGACAGTGAGACCAACGCCTATCGCACCAACTGCGAGGCCGTCGACGAGATCTGCCGCCAGCTCCGATTGCGGGACCTCGGCGGGCTGATCGTCAATGATCTGATCGACATGCGGATGAACCGGCACCGCCGCGCAATCGAGGATCGGTTCCGCGAGAACCTCAAGCGTGATCGGGCCAAGACAACGACGCTTCGGATCAGCGAATTCGGTTTGCTCGAGATGACCCGGCAGCGGATGCGGCCGAGTCTGCGCAAAGCGCACTTCATGGACTGCCCGCACTGCAACGGCCGGGGTGAGATCAAGATCCCGGATTCCGTGGCGGCCGACGCCATCCGGCAGGTCGGGTATCTCCTGCAGTACGACCGGATCCAGCGAGTCGAACTCGTCTGCGCGCCGCGTGTGGCGACGGTCCTGCTCAGCACGAAGCGCCGCGAGATGGTCCGTCTTGAGGATGCATCCGGCAAGAGCATCGACGTGCGGGTCAGTGACGCGTTCGCGATCGATCACACGGAGTATTACGCCTACGACGACCGCAACGCGGACGTCGATGTCGAGAAACTCAAGCCGCTTCCGCAGCCGACGCTCGAAGACCTGCAGAAAGCGTCCGAACAAGCGGAGGAGGTCGGTGCGCCCGAGCAGATGGCCGACGATTCCGGTCGGAGAAAGAAAAAGAAGCGTCGGCGTCGCCGGAAAGGCGGACCGGCTGATGCCGCAGCCGTCGCGCTTTCGGGCGGTTACGAAATCTCCGAGGGCGGCGGGGAATCCGAGTCGGCCGAACCGTCTGTCAACGGTCAGGCGGAGGCGGACGGTGAAGCCGATGGTGACGGCGACGGGTCAACCGGCTCGAAGCGCCGCAAGCGTCGGCGCCGGCGGCGCGGCGGGAAAGGCAGGCAATCCGGCGAAACCGCGCCGACGACTGATGCAGCAGACGATTCCGGCGAGCAGGGCCAGCCCGCTGCCGCCAAAGAATCCTCCAGTAAGAAGCAGAAGGGTGACCGCTCTGCACCAAAGACCGGTAAAGGTGCTGACGATCGCCCTGTACGAATCCACCAACTCGCCCGGGAACTCAATGTCCGTTCCAAGCAGATTGTTGAGCGGTGCCAGGCGGAAGGCGTGGCGGTCAAGAATCACATGTCCACGCTGACGGCCGAGCAGATCGATCTCGTCCGCAGTTGGTTCACGGCGACGACTGATGACTCGCGCCCAGACGACACTCCGCCATCAAGTAGCGTTGAGCAGTCCGGTGATGATGGCGGCGAAAAGAAGGGCGGACGCTCCCGACGTGGCGGTCGGCGACGGCGTCGCGGCGGCCGGTCCCGATCGTCGGGATCCTCTGAAGGGCCCGGCGGTGATCAGCAGGATTCAGCCCTGCAGGAAGGCGATGTGGCGGCCGCAGATGACTCGGAGAACGACTCCGGGCGATCGCGTCGCAGGCAAAAGTCCCGACAGGCGTCCGGTGATTCCACTGCGTGTGAGGGGTCGCAAGCGACCTCGGACGAGAGTGAACCGGAGGAATCCGGGAGCCGGGGCCGGATGTCCAAGAAGTCCAGGAAGAAGCAGCAGTCCCGTCGCAAGAAGGGCGGCGGCGAATCGAAGGAGCCACAGGCCGACGGCGAGTCCGGCGATGAGGCGACGGACGGCGATTCCTCCGACACCTCACGCACGAAATCGTCCGGGCGGAAAAAGTCGTCCAGCAGGAGCCGCAAGAAGAAAACGTCGACCGGCGCATCCGCTTCTGAGGATTCTTCCAAGTCAACTTCGGAAGCGGACACGACGGCTGGCTCCGCCGATGATTCGAAGCAGTCGCCCGGACGCAAGTCGGGTCGCCGGGTGCTCTACCGAAACCGGCGAAAGCCCGCGCGGATCGCCGCAGACGAGGCCGAGCCGGTGGAGGATCGATGACTCGCCGCCGACTCATCCTGCTCGGCTCGACCGGATCGATCGGCGTCAGCACGCTGGAGGTCGTCGAGCACCTCAATCGCCTGGACGGGCCGATGCGCTACGACGTCGTCGGCCTTGCGGCGGGAGCGAGCGGAGATCAATTGGCGGATCAGGCGACGCGGTTCGACGTATCGGCCGTCGCCCTGGCCGACCACAAGGGGGCTCGCCCGCTGCAATCACTCGGCGGGCCGCGGGTGCTGCTCGGCAACGATGCTGCCCATGAACTGATCGATCAGGTTGCCCGCCCGGATGACCTCGTTGTTTCGGCCATGGTCGGCGCCGCTGGACTGCCTGCCACCCTCGCCGCCATTGAGCGGGGATGCGACGTCGCGCTGGCGAACAAGGAGACGCTTGTCGCGGCCGGGCCCATCGTGATGGAGGCGGCTCGCCGGGCCGGCGTGCGTATTCTGCCGATTGACTCGGAGCACAACGCGCTGCTTCAGTGCATCCCGGCGGACGGCGATGTCAGCCCGGTCCGGCGCATCATCGTCACGGCGTCTGGCGGGCCGTTCCGAACCTGGTCGGTGGAGGCGGTGCAGGCGGCTACGGTTGAGCAGGCGCTTGATCATCCCACGTGGAACATGGGGCGCAAGGTCACGATTGACTCGGCGACCATGGTCAACAAGGCCCTGGAAGTGATCGAGGCGCACTGGCTGTTCGGCCTGCCCGGCGAACAGATTGAGGTGCTTGTCCATCCTCAATCGGTTGTCCACGGCCTTGTGGAATACGTGGACGGGTCAACCATCGCCCAGCTCGGAGCACCGGACATGCGCACGCCGATCCAGCACGCGCTGACCTGGCCGTTGCGCACCGAGGGGTGCTCGCGCCGGCTGGACTGGCGGGCGCTCAGCGCTCTCGACTTCGCGCCGCCGGATGCCTCGCGTTTTCCGGCGCTGCCGCTGGCCTATGATGTGATCCGCCACGGCGGAACGAGTGGGGCCGTCTTCAATGCCGCCAACGAGGTTGCGGTCGAGGCGTTTCTTGGGCGCCGGCTGGCATTCGGCGGCATCAGCCGGGTCATCGCCGAGGCCATGGCGGCCGTCCCCGCCCATTGCGTTCGAACGCTCGACGACGTTCTGGCGGCTGACAAGCAGGCCCGATCCGCCGCGGCGGAGTCCATCAGACGCCTGCCGGTGGAGTCAGTCGGCGTCGGGGGGAACGATTCAGTATCATCCCCGGCCGGCACTCCGTCGCCCGGCACTTCCCATTGAGTTACTGATTTCATGCTGACCGGACTGAACCTGATCCTGATGATCATCGGCTTCGGCCTGTTGATCTTCGTGCACGAGCTTGGACATTTCCTGACCGCCAAGTGGGCGAACATTCGAACAGAAGCGTTCGCTGTCGGTATGGGGCCGGTGGTGTTGGCCTGGCGCAAGGGACTCGGCCTTGTGCCGGGATCAACACACAGCCGCGTCGTCGCCCGGACCGGCCGAGCCCCCGAGCAACTCAGCGACGAGGAACTCGCGGCGCACGGCCTGGGCGAAACGGAGTATTCGCTGCGCTGGCTTCCGATCGGCGGGTTCGTCAAGATGCTCGGCCAGGACGATACGGATCCCTCGTACCGCTCCGAGCATCAGCGCAGCTACAACCGCTGCCCCGTCGGCAAGCGGATGGTCGTGGTCTCCGGCGGTGTGATCATGAACGTTTTATTCGCCGTTGTCCTGTTCATCGGTGCGTTCATGGTCGGCGTGCCGTTCGAGGGGCCGGTCGTCGGCAGTGTGATCCGAGGTCAGCCGGCAGATACGACCATGGCTGACAACGCCGGCGAACTCGGCATCGAACGCCCGGGCCTCATGGCCGGCGACCGGGTGATCGAGGTCGACGGCCGGTCGATCGAAACATTCGGCGACCTGCAGATTGCCTCGGCGATGGCACGTCCCGGCGAGCCGATTTCGCTCCGAGTCCAGCGCGACGGCTACGACGAGCCGCTTCGGTTCACCATTACGCCCGAGCCGGACGAGCGGCAGGAGGGCCTTCAGAGCATCGGCGTCATGCCAGGCGCCTCTGCACGCCTTCACCCGAGGGACCGTGAAGGGCGCATTCTGCAGCAACTCGAACGCGTCAATCTGGCCAAAGCGGGCGTCGAACCGGGGATGACGATGTTCGAAGCCGGCGGCCGCCGCATTGAAACCTACATGCAGTTCGAGGAAACCGTTGAAGCGTCGGACGGATCGCCCGTGCTGACGCGATGGCGGCGAATGAACCGGGCGGCCGATGATGAATCCGCTGTCGACCAGGAGGCCGTCTCCGCTGAGGTTCCCGTCCTGCCGGAACTGCAGCCAATGGTCCATCCGGCGCGTGAACAAGACGCGGGGCCCGCCCGGCAGTACGACCAGGGGCTGCTCGGCCTCTCCCCGCTCATCGAGATTCGCAACGCGGCCGATGGACACAATGCCGACCGTCTGCAGGCGGGAGACCGGATCGTCCG
>SLJD01000017.1 GCA_007135295.1 Phycisphaerales bacterium | reverse complement strand
GATGAAATCAACGTACTGGCGTTCAAACGCTTCGAGATCGCGAATGAAATACGCCGGAATAATCCACGGTCCGGTCCGGGCGGTGACAGCCATGTTCCGGACTCGTTCGCTTTGCCGGTTCACCGCCTGGGCGATGCGGCCGGCCATCCGTCCATCGGCTGCATCCTGCAGCACCTCTTCCAGACCGTCCGCGTACCGGCCGCCTTCGCCTTCATGAAGAAAGTGCGTCAACGCCCAGACCTGCGCGTAGTACGTCAGCAACCGGCCACGGCCTTCCTCCAGAAACGATTGCGGCGAGCGGGACAGCAGATCCTCGATGGGGATGAGTGTTCCATCGCGGTGGGCTCGACGCAGCGCGTAGTACCGCTCGGTGTTGCGCCAGGGCTGGAACGTGATCTCGCCGGACCGCCGGTCGCGGTGCAGGCCCTCCATGTACGTCGCGATACCTTCTTCGAGCCAGATCGGCAACTGGTGGCTGAACATGGTCTGTGTGTACTGATGCCAGCCCTCGTGCGCAGTGATCGCGAGCGTGTCGCTGTACCCGTACCGGTCGATGAGATACAGAATCGCCTTGCCCTGCGTGGCAAAACCGCCGCGTCCGAGCCGCAGGTATGTCTCGGCCTGCCGGGGAAGCAGTTCGCGCGTCTTGGCTTCCCAGTCCTGCCGGGCGCGGAACAGGTACGTCTGCATCGGCTGATCGGGAGCCGGCAGGTCGCCGAGTGCCGACGTGTAATGCGTGATCGCGGTTTCCATGAACTCCGGCAGCATCTCATGGAACCGCGGATTGCGCATCGTTGTAAAAATTTCATAGTTCGGCGTGGTGAGCAGCCAGCCGTCCGAACTTTCATACCGCCATGGCTCACTCGTCACCAGCCCGGCCCGCACATCGCCCGGTTCGCCGTGAAGGCAGACTTCCGACGTTTTGGTCGCTGCCCGGCTGGACGGTGATGAGTCGTCGGCCCGGCCCGTACCCGCACACCCTGCCGCGAACACTGCCAGAATCATCAGGGCCACCAGACCCCAAGCGATGGATGTGACTCGTTGAAGCGGCGCGATCATCGGGGTTCCTCAGGCGTCCTCCGACGGCCGGCTGGCCGCCTGACGGCGCGGAGATGGCTTTTCAGGACTCGAGCGATTGTAGGGCCCGGCGTGCGGTTTCCAGATCGGCTTCGGCCTGCTGAAGCTGACTGCGTGTTTCCTCAACCAGGTGCGCGGGGGCTTTATTCACGTAGCCGGGGTTGTCCAGCCGCTTGCGCAGCGACGCGACCTGTGTTTCAAGATCGGCAATGGTTTTCTCGATCCGCTTGCGCTCCGACTCCCGGTCGAGATGCGCTGACAGGCCGCTGACCGCGTGTTCGTCACCTTCAAAAGTGAACACGATCGCGTCATCAGGGCGACTTTCATTGGACTCAACCGCTTCCAGCCCCGCGAGCGTGTGAACCGCCTCGGAAGCGTGTTCGATCAGTTGACGCGTGGGTTCGGGAACGTGCAGGCGAATCTTCTGCTTCGGCGGGGTGCGGTGCTCGGAACGGACCTGCCGCACCGCGTTGACCAGCACGCGCAGCCGCTCGAACTCGCTCGCCTCGGCCGACGCCTGCTTCGCATCGAAAGATTCCGGCACACGCGGCCACCGGGCCGTCGCGCACAGCTCCGACTCGGGAAGATCGAACTCGCGCAGCCCGGCCCGGCCGGATGACTGGGCTGATTGCACATGGGGCCAGAGCGTCTCGGTGACGAACGGGCAGATCGGGTGCAGCATCCGCATCATCGCATCCAGAATCGTCAGCAACGCCTGCTGCTGGGCGGGGTCGCTTTTCACGGTCGGCTTGATGCCTTCGAGATACCAGTCGCAAAAGTCCCGCCAGATCAGGTCGTACATCGACTCTGCATAGACATTGAACTGGTAATCGCCGATGGCCGCATCGACTTCGCCGAGCGTCGTCCACAGCCGTGTGAACATCCACCGGTCGATCAGAGACAGATCGGCGAACGTCACGCGTTCAGCAGGCGTCGCCTGGTCGGTGATGGTGCCGAGCGCGAATCGCGTCGCGTTCCACAGTTTGTTGCAGAAATTGCGGCCGAGGTCGAACTTCTGCGAGGCGTTGACGGCAAGGGGCATCTCACCGGATGGCTCGGCCTGGCCGGACGCGACGCCGTACGCCGTGACCATTTTCTTGTTCGGGTCGCTCGGACATGTCTGGATCGGCGCGGGCACGGTATGGCCGGCGGGGGTGGTGACGGTTTTCGGCGTGAACGTTTCGCCGGTGTTCGGGCACACGAGATCGAGCGGAAGCCGCACGTCCTGCGTCGTCGTCGCCATCTGCGTCAGCGTGTAGCGCAGCGCGTCAGCGCCGTGTGTGCCGATGATGTCGCGCGGGTCGACGCCGTTGCCGAGCGATTTGCTCATCCGCTGGCCGTGGCCGTCCTGGATCATCGGGTGGATGTAGACGTGGCGGAAGGGGACGGCGCCGTCGCGGAAGTAGCGATTGAACATGACCATGCGCGAGACCCACAGCGTGATGATGTCGCGTGCCGTGCAGAGGACGGAGGTCGGGTTGAACGTGTCGAGCAGGCCCTGCGTCTCGGGATACGCCTCCGGCTCCGGCCAGCCCATGGTCGACAGCGGCCAGAGAGCGGAGGAGAACCACGTGTCGAGGACGTCGGGGTCTTGGCTGTAGCCCGCAGCTTGAAGTTCCTGGACGAGTTCGTGGTCGTTCTCGTCACGAACGCAGACATGTTCGATGTCGCCGACGACGTGGGAAGCGGCGCGGTCATCGGTCTTCGATGGATTCCAACCCTGGGGCTCTGAGTCGTCAGAGCGCCGGCCTGACCACACCGGTATCCGATGGCCCCACCAGAGTTGGCGGCTGATGCACCAGTCGCGGATATTCTCATGCCAGGACTGATACATCTTGGCGTAGCGGCCGGGATAGAACCGCAGTTTACCATCACCCGTGCCACCTTTCTCTTGTGGCTTCTCACCTTCACTGAGCGGCTTGTTACCGTCGAACTGATCGTCGACAAGCGCGCGCAGGGCCTCACCCTTCATTGAGTCATCCGTGACCTTCACGTACCACTGGTCGCTCAGGTACGGCTCGATCGGGACGTGGCTGCGATAGCTGTGGCCGACGCTGTGGCGGTATGGTTCCGTCGCTTCAAGCAGGCCGCGGGCTTCGAACTCCTTGACGACCAGTTGGCGGGCCTCCTCGCGCGACTTGCCGATGAAGATGCGCGCGTCGCCGACATCCTCCGGCGACCAGCCGTGTTGATCGCTGATCGACGCGTCCGGAGCCATGACGTTGATGACCTTCAGGCCGTGTCGCTGGCCGATCTCCCAGTCGTTCTGATCGTGCGCGGGGGTGACCTTGAGAAACCCGCTCGCGTACTGGGCCTTGGGGTCGGATGACTCGGGATCGGGCCGAACGACGTAGTCATCCTCCACGATCGGGATGACGCGGCCGACGATCGGCAATTGCGCCATCAGGCCGCGCAGCGGTTTGGCCCGCGGGTCGTCGGGATGCACCGCCACCCCGGTGTCGCCCAGGTATGTCTCCGGCCGCGTCGTCGCGACCGTTACCCACGCGGTCTGTTCATCGGGGTGCTGATCAGCGCCGGGGTAGCCGCGTGTGGCGAGTTCGGACCAGGTAACTTCCTCGCAGTCATACGGATCGTCGGGGTTCTTCGGCGGATGGACGAGCGGATACCGCAGGTACCAGAAGAACCCGTCGACTTCTTCCATTTCGACTTCATCGTCCGCGAGAGCGGTCTGCGTAACGGGGTCCCAGTTCACCAGCCGCTTGCCGCGGTAGATCAGCCCGTCGCGGAACAGGCGGAAGAAGGCCTCGCGGACGGCTTTGGCGCACATCTCGTCCATGGTGAAGCGGGTGCGCTCGAAATCGCACGAGCAGCCCATCGCCTTGAGCTGGTCGATAATCGTTGCTTCATACTCGTCCTTCCACGCCTGGACCTTCTCGATAAACTGCTCGCGGCCGCTCTGCCCCTCGGCTTCGAGCTTCTTGTAGTCGATCAGGGACGGCTGGCCCTCGGCTTTGAGCCGCTTGTCGACGACGGTCTGCGTGGCGATGCCGGCATGGTCCGTGCCGGGCATCCACAGGGTGTTGCAACCGCGCATGCGGTGGACGCGAACGAGCACATCCTGAAGCGTGTTGTTCAGAGCATGGCCGAGGTGCAGGGCCGCCGTGACGTTCGGCGGAGGGATCAGCACGGAATAAGGGGTGCCGGAGGCGGCCGGCTCGGCGTGAAAGGCCCGGGCCTGTTCCCAGCGGCGGCTGATTTCCGGCTCGGCTTCCGCGGGGGCGTACGATTTGGCAAGCGTCTGGGTCGTCATGGGATCTGCATGATAATCAAGTCCCCCCAATCAAGAGAGAAGGCAGCGAATCGCCGATGACCGCACACACCACACCGCACATTGCCCGGGCCACCTTCCGGCGCTTCTGTCACGCCGCCTCTCGCGGTTTCCAGCAAACGGATTGCGCCCGCACGAGCCACGACGGACGTGCGGCGGCAGTAAGCCGTTCCGGGACATCGATCCTCGTTCTTGCGCTCGCGGCCTTTATGGCCGGGTGCAGCGACGGCCCGAACAACGGCGGCGATGCCCCTGCTCCGGACACCGCTGAATCCAGTGACGACGCCGACCGCCCGACGCCGCACGCCATCGACCAGGCGGTCGATTCCGCCGAGCAGTACCTTCGATCCGATCGGCTCGACGAGGCCGAGACGATTCTCGATCGGCTGATCGAGCAGGCCCCGGATGTGCTCGTTGCGCGGGAGATGCGGGCGCAGATCTACTTTCTGCGCGGCTCGCGTGCCCGCCGGGAAGGCAACGAAGCCGAGGCCCGGCCGTATTTTGAGTCATCGCACGATGAGTACCGCGCTGCCCTGGAGATCGACGATGAGACCGCCGGATTGCACCACAGCGCCGGAATGATGGCCATTGCGGCTGAGCGAACCGATGATGCGATCACCCACATGGAAGCGGCGGTGGAGCGAAACAGTGTTCACCCGCAGTATCCCCTGCATTTGGCGCAGCTTTACATGCAGCAGGAACGCTGGGATGAAGCCAACCGGATGCTGGAGCGGGTGCTGACGATCGACCCGGATGAGCCATACGCCTACGCGTCGCTTGCCGGCGTTGCGCTCGAACAAGGCGAGATTGAGCAGGCGACCGAGCACATCCGCCAGGCCCGTGAGATCGAGCCGGATGACCTCGGTCTGCGCGTGCAGGAGTCGCGGATCCATCGGCGCGGCGGCGACCCGGATCGAACCATTGAACTGCTCTCATCACTGCCCGAAGCGGAGCGGGCGGACGAGGCCGTCGCGAACGAACTCGGCCGGGCGTACACGCAACTCGGCGAGCACGAGCAGGCGGCCCGGGCGTGGACCTTGCGGTTCCGGTATTACGAGAACGACTGGCGGGCCGCCGTGCACGCCGCCGACGCGTGGCTTGAAGCCGGCGAGCCCGAGGAAGCCCACGACCTGCACCGGCTTGCCGAGTTGCAGGCACACGGCCATCACGAACTTGAAGAACTCGATCGCCGAATCCGCCGGGCGCTTCGTGAATCGGCTGATTGAACTCAGCTGACTGAACGAGGGTCAGACGAGCCATCGGCCGCCATCGACGCGGATGATCTCGCCGGTGATGAAGGGCGCTTCGAAGATCAGCCAGCGGGCGAGGCGGGCGGCGTCGGCCGGTGTTCCGCTTCGTTCCAGCGGGGTCCGGCGCTCGTAGGCCTGCCGTTCCTGCGGATCAGTGCCGTCCGGCCAGGCGATGACCCCCGGGGCGATCCCGTTGATCCGAACGTCCGGCGCGACGTCCCGGGCGAGACTGTGGATCATCTGGTTCAGCGCCGCCTTGGACATGGCGTAGGCCGCGAAATCACGCCGCGGCCGACCGAGCGTATGAATATCGCTGAAGCACACGACCGCCCCGCCACCGGGGAGTGTCGACTGCCGCAGCGAATCGGCGAGGCATTGGGTGCCAAGCAGGGGAGCCAGCGCGTTAACGCGGTAATGCCGGAGGGCGTCTTGGGCTGCGATGGAGCCGAACGGCGACGGGTCGTATGAACTGGCGTTGTGGATCAGGGCGTCGAGGGGCCGGCCACCGATCGCCT
>SLJD01000077.1 GCA_007135295.1 Phycisphaerales bacterium | reverse complement strand
GACCGGACCATGAACACCACGGCGAACCTGCACTCGCTGTGCATCATGGAGAACTACTACTCTCCGGAACTCGTCGTTGCCACGAGCGAGCCGAACGCCGTCGTGTTGCCCAAGGTCGACTACGACTACGACATCCACAGCCCGATTCAGGGAATTTACTGGGATGAAACCTTTGAGGCGGACGTTGACCCCGAAACGGGCCTCAGCAACGTTTCGTACGCGAGCATGCCGATCGGTGGCCGCCGCCAGTCGCGCCAGTGGGAAGATACCGGCGACAGCACATGGGCGATTGTCTCCAACCGCGGCGTCGAAGAAGGCAACACGGATGACGCGGACGTGTACGAAAGCTCCCTGACGCTCGAGATCCACGGCAGCCAGCGGCAGTGGTTCGGCAACGTGTGCTACAACGACAACCACGTGAGCTATGAAAGTTCGTTCCGTCCCAGCAACGTCCGCTACACGAGCGGTGGCGAAACGCATCGGGACAACATCTTCAGGAACGATCTCGGCGACCCGAACCAGACGAACGGCACGGACGTCTACATTACGATCGTGCTGGAGATGGATGAAGAGGGCCATTCCTTCGAATCATCGTGGGACTGATCGCCGGGACTGCTGACATCCTGTGCCCGAGGTTGTGCTGACCTTCGCTTCAGTCACCCGGGTGCAACACGATGCACGCCGACATGGCCGGCCGCCGTAGTGTGGCCGGCCATGTTTTCTTTTGCTCAACAGGTCCGGCTGGTCGGCTGGGCTGCCCCGCAGCTTGGCCGATCTTTCTGAAGCCATGTCCTGCCAGGGTCGGCGACCGGCTGGCGGCCGAGCGGTACGATGTCATCGATGAAGGAAACCACGATGCGGAGCATGGGCGTCAACCGGCCGCGAAGCTGCCGGGACATTCTGCTGGCTGCTGCCGGGGCCGCGATTGCTGCCGCGTGCGCATCAGTCGTGGAAGCCGGGCATTCGCCTGGCGGTGACGGTGCTGCACCAGTGGATGTCGATGCGATCATGCAGGAACTGGTCCACGAAGCGCAGCGGATTGAGCGGGATGAAGCAGCCCGGGTGCCCGATTCGCCTGACTTTGTCGAGCGGTGGGCGGATCACTGGGCGGAACAACGATCTGAACACCAGACCGGGTCGGAGACCGGCGAAGAGGGCGGCGATGACGTCACCCGCCTGCTTGAGGCGATCGATCGTGAAGAACTCGGCCGGCGTGTGCTTGAGCCGGTCCATGAGCATGCGTTCATCGATGCTTATGTTCGCTGGCAGTTGACAGGGTTCGAGCCGCGGCTGCCGGACCTTGACGACGACCGTTGGCCTCGTGTTCTCGCGGCGGGCCCGCGGTTTCAGGAGAACCCCTCGGCCGATCGGCGGCTGATGTCGACGTTCGAACAGGCCGCCGATGCCGGGTCGTTGTCGACGTCCGATCAGGAGTGGCTCGGCGATCTGGAAAGCGATCGCATGCAGCGGATGACCCGCATCGAGATGTTGAACCAACCGGCCGAAGATCTCTGGCGGTGGGTCGGCGAGCAGATTGAGGATGATCACTTCCGTTCCATCAGTTGGCTGCTTGCCGAGTGCGCGGAAACCATTGAGGCGGGCTGGTCAACCCGATCGGTCAAGACGCGGATCACCCGTGGAACACGCGACGCCGGCAACGCCGACGTGCTGTCACCGGAGGAACGGGCACAACTTGAACGGTGGATGCGCGATATGGCCGGTATGGAGCGTTCGTTCGTCCGTGATGTGACGTTCCTGGCCAGCGGCGAGGTGAACGTGCGTTTCTCCACCGGTGCGGTGAGGCGGCGCGATGTTGAGAACTGGCGGGCGTCGCTCCGGGGTGAAGAACGGGGCGACGAGCCGTGACGCAACGGCGCGGACCATGCACCGACGTCATGGGGTGGGATGATGGTTGACTTTTCGCGATATCACCGGCAAATCATCCTGCCGGGCGTCGGCGAGGCGGGGCAGCGGCGACTGAGCGAGTCGACGGTGCTCATCGTCGGAGCCGGGGCGCTCGGCAGCGCGATTGCTGACAGTCTCGCCCGCGCGGGAGTCGGCCGGCTTCGCATCGTGGACCGCGATGTCGTCGAGTGGACGAACCTCCAGCGGCAGGTGCTCTACGACGAAAGCGATGCCCGGGCCGGTCTCCCCAAGGCCGAAGCAGCGCGGCGGAAACTTCAGGCCATTAACAGCCGGATCACCATCGAAGCGGTTGTCGATGACTTCAATGCGGCAAACGCGCGGTCGCTGTCTGACGGCGCCGATCTCATCATGGACGGGCTGGACAACTTTCAGACGCGGTATCTGCTCAATGATCTGGCGGTCTGGAGCGGCCGGCCGTATATCTACGGCGGGGCGATCGGCACGGGGGGCATGTCGATGACGGTGCTGCCGGCGTCGTCGCATCGCAACGGTTCCGTTCCGCCGGGCCGGATTCAATGGGATGATTCGCAGACAACGCCGTGCCTGCGGTGCATGTTTCCCGATCCGCCGCCGGCCGGCAGCACGCCGACCTGTGACACGGCCGGGGTGATGCACGCCGCGGTGTCGATGGTGACGGCTCACCAGTGCGCTCAGGCGTTCAAGCTGCTGACCGGCCGCGTGGATCGGGTTGACCGCTCGCTCTGGAGTGTGGACCTTGAGGCGAACACGACGCACCGGATGCAGATCGACGCGGCCCGGCGGGATGACTGCGTCTGCTGCGGCCGGGGAAATTTTGAATACTTCGACGGGCAGCGCGGCGGGCGGGCGGCGGCGCTGTGTGGGCGCGATGCGGTGCAGATCATCCCGTCCGGTTCAATCGACCTTGACCTTGATACGCTCGCCGGGCGACTTGCCGATCATGGCGAGTTCACGCGCACGGCCCACCTGGTTCGCGGAACGTTGCACCATACATCGTCAGATAATGGCGATGGCGAAGCAGGCGGGTCACCGATCGGATTAACGGTCTTCCCGAACGGGCGGGCGATGATTCACGGCGTCGACGAGCCGGACCGGGCCCGGGCGATCTATAGCCGGTACGTTGGCGACTGACTGCCGGGCAGCGTCGGCCAGCCGGGCGCGAGTTTCCGCCAACAATTGGAAGTCGGGCGGGTAGGATGTGGGCCGACGGTCGGCAGCCGCATGAAACTCAAACGTTCCGTCCCGGAAGGAGATTGTGATGACCGCGACGACAGCGCAGATTGCTGCGATACTCGGCGACGGCTTGAAGGTGACGACCGGCTATGGCGAGATGCTGGTCAGGGACATTCCCGCGGAGAAGTTCGGCCACATGCCGTATCCGAACATGAACCACCCGGCGTTCTGCCTCGGGCACCTGACACTGTATCCGAACCGGGCGCTGTCAATGCTCGATCGGTCGGATTGCGTGATCGACCTGCCCGGCTATGAGGAACTCTTTGAAGGCGGCGTGCCCTGCGTTGAACAGGACGGCCGGTATCCGGAGAAGGACGAACTGATCGAACGTTATCTTGAGCGTCACCGGATGGTGGAGAAAGCGCTCAGCGAAGTCGATGAGGATGTCTTCGTCCGCGAGAATCCGATCGAAGGACGCTTGAAGGAAATGTTCCCGACGGTCGGCTCAGCGGTGAATTTCCTGCTTAACAACCATCAGATGATGCACCTCGGCCAGGTCAGCGCATGGCGTCGCGTGATGGGTCTGCCGGCCGTTATGTGACACCCGTTCAATCGGCACGTGGGGCGGAATTTACTTGTGAGCGGCCCCCTATGAGAGGTAAGATCAACATGGAACGACTGGCTCGTTCGCCCGGCTGAAGGAGGTCAGGTCGAGCGGCCGGCAAGGCCTGCCCGGACTCGCGGGAAGGGAGTTGAAATGAGTGCAATGACGGTGGTGAAGCCCCGTGCGAACGGCCGGTTCGGCGCAGTTCGCAAGTGGATGATCGTGCTGGCATGCTGCGCGGCGTGGCTGGGCGGCGGCGCCGCGAGCGGGCAGGCGACCGACGGCCTTGTGCCCGATCCGATGAGTTCGCGCGAGCTGACGCTTGTCTTCAATCTGCTCGATTCGCCGCCTGGCGAACAGGAAGCGGTCGAGCAGTTGCACGACGATTACCTTCGGGCGTTCCAGCGGCTTCGAAGCGGCGACATTGAGCGGCTGCTCGATCAGATCAGCCAGCTTGAGACGATGATGGCGGTCTGGCCGACGCGCGAGCAGATCGACGCGATCATGCAGCGGCGGGATCAGGTGATCCGCCGTGTCGCGTCACTGGAAGATGAGTTCTTCGACCGGATGCAGGCGACGGTCGACACCGAGCAGGTGGCGGTGCTCGAACGCTTCCGCTGGCGTCGCGATCGGCAGCGGTACCGCGAGATGGGCATGGGTCCCGGCCGAAGTGGAACTCGTGACATTGCAGATGCCGTCTCACGGCTCGATGTTGACAGCGAGCGACGGGAGAACGTCGACGCGCTGGCGTACGAGTACGAGCGCCGCCTGACGCGGATGATGGGCGAATACATCGAGGCCGAGCAGAACGTGATGCTCGACATGTTCGAGGCGATGACGGAAATGAGTGAATCGCCGGATGACTTCCAGGACATGGATCCTGAAGAAATGGAAGCTGTGATGCAGCGTCAGCAGGAACTGATGGCTGAAGTCAGCCGGCCGCTCGAAGAACTCGGCGATGATCTGCGTGAACTGACGCGTCGCTCCAGCCGCCGCCTTCAGGAACTGCTTGAAGTTGACGACGCCCGGGCGCTGCAGGTGGCGACGTGGCGGGCGACGTATCCCGAGATGATGCGCGGGTACGGCTCGCAGCGAGTACGCCCCACCCTCCGCCGCATGCAGGATGCCGACGGCCTGTCCGACGAGCAGCGGCGGCAGGTCGACGCCCTGCTCACGGAGTATGACGAGCGGGTCTTCGGCTGGCTTGAAGAGCTCGCCGAACACGCCGAAGCGTTCAAGCAGGACGCTCCGATGATGTACTGGGGCAGCGACGAGTACGAAGCGTTTGACGAGCGGCGCAGCGAATTTCGAGACAGATTTCGCGAATACGAACAGGAAATTCTCGCCTCGTTGAATGACGTGGCCGGCCATACGCGGGTGACGAATGTGCAGCAGGAAGTGCTGGAGTCCGGCACGTCGAGGCACGATTACCTGCCGTATACCGACAACCCGGCAGCGATGGCCGATGACAACGTGTTCAGGTACGAATCGGATCACGCGAACCTCCGACAGGGCTCGGTTGACCCGTTCGTCGCTGATCCGATCGATGCTGGGCGGTTGGCGGGGATGAGCTGGCAGCTCGAGCTGACGCGAGATCAGCGCATCGTTCTGGAAACGCTGCACGAGATGTACCTCGACGAGTACCGCGAGTTCCGCACGGAAGGCGCACTCCACGATGCGGGCGAAGCGAGTCGATCGCTCTGGATGGATGCGTCCGATGAGGGGGACGACTTGCAGCGCATTGATCATGCTTTCGAAATCAGGAAGCGGGCGATCGACCGGATGGCGGAGATCGAGGATCGCTTTCTCAATGATGTCGAAGCGAGCGTCATTGTTGATGAACAGGGCCGGCTGTGGAAGTACCTGCATGCGGCGCGGGCGATCGAGCGGACGACGTACAGCCAGCAGTCGCACTACGGCGGAGGCATGGGCGCGTCGAGCAATGAAAGCAACGTCAACCTGCTCGCGGTGGTGATCGAACTCGCGTGGCCGGACCGCGTGCTGGATGAAGTCGGCGACGTGCTTGATGATTACACCGAACGGGCCCGTACCTTGAGCCGGCAACGCCAGAACGCCGGTCTCGAAGCCGCACAAGGGCAGGTCGTCAGCCGGATACGCATGCAGCGGATGCGGGAAGAGGGCGAAGCGGACGTGTCGCCGGGCTACTTCGAAGAGCTTCAGGCGCTTCACGAGCCTCTCAGTGAACTGAGCGGCCGCGTTGCGGACCTCAATCGCGAATACCTTGAGCAGTTGCTCCCCCGCCTCGATGAATCGAACCGCGCGGCGTTGCGGCGTCGGTATTATGTCGAGGCGTTCCCGAGCGCGTTCGAAGATAACGCGGCAATGAAAGGGCCGATCAGCGATGCGCTGTCGTTCCATGACCTGCGCGATGATCAGCGCGAGGCCATCGAATCGCTGCACGACGCCTACCACGACGAGTACGAGCAGTACATGGACCGGCTGGTCGATCAGTACCTGGAAG
>SLJD01000253.1 GCA_007135295.1 Phycisphaerales bacterium | reverse complement strand
GCGCGCTGCAGGCGCTGTACCAGTTCGAGGCCGGCAGCGCCGAGGCCCCGGACATTGTGCTCGGCTCGCTCGCTGACGCTCCGGGCGATGAAGCGACGCACAACCGCGGTTTCGAGCTTGCCACGCTCGCCTGGGAGTTCCGCGACGACGCTGACGCCGCCGTCGCCGCCCTGACCAGCCAGTGGCCGACGCACCGCCAGCCCGTGGTCGACCGCGCGATTCTCCGACTCGCGTACTACGAACTGACGCACACCGACACGCCGCCCAAAGTCGTCATCAACGAAGCCGTCGAACTGGCCAAGGAATACAGCACCGAGAAGTCGCCGCTGTTCATCAACGGCATTCTCGACAAGCTGTACCGCCACCGGTGCGACGCTTCGGCCAATGCCGAACCGGCGCCCGAAGCTGCGCCTGAAGCCGAGCATGAGTCTACGGATCAGTCCGCAGATGATTTTCCGGACGGATCCGGCCCGGCGTCACCGGGCGAGTCAGGCGAAGCGTCGGCGGAGCATTCGACCAGTCAGGAGGAAACCACCGACGGGCCGGCCGATCCGGTCCGTCTGATGAACGGCAAAGAGATCGGCTGAACCATGGGACTGTTCAAGAGCACGTTCAAAGCGATCAAGAAAGGGTTGACGAAGACGCGCGATGCGTTCGGCGGCGGTCTGCGATCGTTGCTGCACGGCCGGGACCTGAGCGAGGATCTGATCGATGAGATCGAGATGCGACTGATCACCGCTGACGTCGGCGTCGCTGCCACGACCGAAATCATCGACGCGCTGCGGAGCGAATTCCGGGCCGGCCGGGTCGCCCGCGGCGAGGACGCGATCGAGTTCCTCAAGGGCCTGCTCAAACAGCGCTGGGGCGACGTGGAAACCTCGCTCGCCGCCACCGAGCACAAGCCGACGGTGATTCTTGTCGCCGGCGTGAACGGCGCGGGCAAGACGACCAGCGTGGCGAAAATCGCCAAGTCCCTGCGTGACGAAGGCCGCTCCGTTCTGCTCGCCGCCGCCGACACCTTCCGCGCCGGGGCGGTCGCGCAGCTTGAGATCTGGGCTGAGCGGCTCGGCGTGGAGATCGTCAAAGGCGCGCACAACGCCGACCCCGCCGCGGTGACGTATGACGCCATCGATGCCGCCGTCGCCCGCAAGGTCGATGTGCTGCTGATCGACACCGCCGGCCGGCTGCACACGCAGCAGAACCTCATGCGACAATTGACGAAGATCCGCGACGTCGTCGCCCGCAAGATCGACGGTGCGCCGCATGAAGTCCTGCTCGTCCTCGACGCCACGCAGGGCCAGAACGCCATCGCCCAGGCGAAGATGTTCAAAGAAGCCGTCGGCGTCAGCGGGATCTTCCTCGCCAAACTCGACGGGACGGCCAAGGGCGGCATCGTGCTCGCGATCCGCGATCAGCTTGACGTGCCGGTGAAACTCATCGGCGTCGGCGAAACGCCCGAAGACGTCGAGCCGTTCGACCCCGACGCGTTCATCGAAGCGATGTTTTCCGCCGAGGAACCAAGCGCCACAACCTGACCGGCTCTCGGTCTTCGAGGGCAGACTATCTGACGGTCGAGGCGTCGCCCGGTTGTTCAAGGGCCTCGCTGCGGTCGCGGGCGGCGGTGATGGCCTCGGCGAGCATCTCCGGCAGGCCGCGTTCCAGCAGAATGTTCACCGCTGCCTCGGTCGTCCCGCCGGGGCTGGTCACCGCTTCGCGCAATGCTGCGGGCGAATCGCTCGATTCGGCAAGCAGTCGCCCCGCCCCGGTGATGGTCTGCCGGGCCAGGGCGGCCGCGGTTGATTCATCGAGGCCGAGTTCAACCCCCGCCTGTTGCATCGCCTCGGCGAGCAGGAAGACGTACGCCGGCCCGGAGCCGCTGACGGCGGTGACCGCGTGCATCTGCGACTCGTCGACGAGTTCCGCCCGGCCGATCGATTCGAAGATGCGCATCGCCAGTTCCTCATCGCCGGGCTTCGCCCCCTCGCCGAGCGCCACCGCCGCCATGCCGGCCCGAGCGCGGCACGGGGTGTTCGGCATGACGCGGACGACGCGGGCGTTCTCGCCGAGCGCTTCGCGGATCGTGCTGCTGTGCAGGCCGGCCATGATGGTGATGATCACGGTCGGCTTGGTCAGCGTGCCGATCTGCCCGGCGAGGTGGGGAAAACTCTGGGGCTTGACGGCGAGCATCATCTGATCCCTTGTGATCGCGTCGAGCGGCCGGTCCGTCGTCACACAGCCGCGCTCCGCGAGTTCGCGTCGCGGCGTCTGGTTCATGTCGACGACGAGCAACTCCTCGGCCGGGATCACGTGCGCATCGAGGATGCCGTCGATGATCGCCCGTCCCATGTTCCCGGCTCCAATGACCGCCAGTGATGCCACCATGCGAGTTCTCCTCATGTGCAGGATCGAGTCAGCGTTGCCCATCGCCAAGAATTTTTTCGCGGGCAGACCCGTCGTTTGACCGGCGGCTTGATCCGCCGGTCGATCGCCCGGTTGAACGCCGCACCGATCAACCATACGTCCCCGGCCGGCTTCGGGATCGATCCACTCCGCCCGGCGACTGCGGTACCGCGGTAGAGTCGGCCGATTTTCCGGACAGAATAAGCGGGATTCCCGGACCGGGGGCCGGGATGCGGCGAATGTGGGGGCTGTTTGTGACCGGCCGTGACTTGGCGGTACACTGGCGGGATGGCCTGCGGCCGCGCCGCACGCAGTGTTTTTCAGGAGAGTCCTTGCTGATGGCCGAATCCAATGGCTACACCGGCACGTATACGCTCGGCTTCGAGCAACCGGTGCTCGAACTCGAAAGGCAGATCGAGGCGATCGAGGCCCGGCCCAATGCCGAGGACTACGCCGACGAGTTGGCCAACCTCCGCGCCACCCGCGACAGCATGCTCACCAAGGTCTACAACGAGTTGACCGCGTGGGACACGGTCCGCGTCGCGAGGCATCCCGCCCGACCGCAGACCGCCGACTATATCCGCCTCATGTGCCGGGACTTTTGTGAACTGCACGGCGATCGGCATTTCGGCGACGATCCGGCGATCGTCACCGGCTTCGGGCGCATCGGGCCGCACAAGGTGCTGCTCGTCGGCCATCAGAAAGGCCAGTCCACACAGGAGAAGCTCGCCTGCCACTTCGGCTGCGCTCATCCGGAGGGGTACCGCAAGGCCCTGGTGAAGATGCGCCTGGCCGCCAAATTCAATCTGCCCGTCATCTCGCTGATCGACACGCCCGGGGCTTTCCCCGGCATCAAGGCCGAAGAGCGCGGCCAGGCCGAGGCGATCGCCATGAACCTGCGCGAGATGTCCCGCCTGCCCACGCCCATTGTTTCCGTGGTCATTGGCGAAGGCGGCTCGGGCGGAGCGCTGGGCATCGGCGTCGGCGATCGCGTGGCGATGATGGAGCACGCGTGGTATTCGGTCATCTCGCCGGAGGGCTGCGCCGCGATCCTCTGGAAGTCCGCCAACGAAACGACGAACGAAGACGCCGCCCGCGCCCTGGCACTGACCGCGCGGGACAATCTGCGAAACGGCCTGATCGATCACGTCATCGAAGAACCGCTCGGCGCTGCGCACCGCCACCCGGAGCAGAGCGCCCGCCGCCTTGAAGAATGGATCGTCTCCCAGTTGTCGGAACTCAAACGGTCCTCGCCGAAGACGCTGCTCCGCCGGCGGTATGACAAATTTCGCGCCATCGGCAGTATCGCCACCGCGTGACCCGGCCCGTGGCATTCCCGGGGCGTATTGACGATGGTGACGGGGCGGCGTACACTCCGCCGAATTTATTTGGCCGGTCGCTCTGTGTTCGCCTCCGCTACGGCGCCTCTGCCGCATATCAGGTCGCCCATCAGGCACACAATCGGGAGGGGCCGGCTCTCATTCAGCGGTCACGCAGCGCCTGCCGTGGGGCACGGCATCGTCACCGCAGGGGTGTTGGGAAGGACCCGGCCGATGGCGTCTGGATCACGCACAAAAAAGTCTACGAAAAAGAAGAAGAAAACGGTCACCGGCCGGTCGACCGGTCGCTCGTCAGCCGCCGCATCAAAAACAACTCGCAAAAAGGCGGGGGCAAAGAAGAAAACGACGAGCAAGACCGCCGCCAGCAGGAAGACCACCCGTAAGAAAACAGCCGGGACAAAGAAGTCTGCGTCCCGCAGGAAGACCGCCGCCGCTGGATCGTCCGCCCGGAAGACGACAAAGAAGAAAACCGCGAAGAAGGTTGGCAAGAAGGTCTCCGCAGTCAAAGCCGGCGGCCCGAAGAAGAAGGCCGCCGCCTCGAAAAAGAAGGCCTCGTCAAAAAAGAAGTCGGGCACGAAGAAGACCGCTGCGGCCAAGAAGAAGGTCCCCGCGAAAAAGAAGAAGAGCACGGCGAAGAAAGCAACGACGAAGAAGACGACCGCCGCATCAAAGAAGAAGACGTCGAAGAAGACCTCGACGAAGGCCGCCACGACGAGCGGGAAAACCTCCGAGCCGTCAGCGAAGAAGAAGACCGGCAGCAGGAAGAAGGCCGACTCCGACAGGTCCGCGGGCCGCAACTCCACACGTTCCGTCGCGTCTGTGGCCAGCCACGCCGAAGCGGACAAGGACGGCTACGTCATCATTAACGGCCGACGCGTGCGGATGATCTCCACGAAGGGATTCGAGCGGAAGCCGCGACCGACGGCCAAGTCCGTTCCTGAAGAGTCGGCCGCCGAGACGAAAACCATCAAGCCGCTCAAGACTCATCTGTCGGCCAAGGAACTGCGGCACTATCGAAATCTGCTGCTCATCAAGCGGGCGGAGCTGATCGGTGATCTTGATGCAATGGAAGCCGAGGCCCTGCGATCCGGCTCCGGGGATGTCTCGCACATGCCGATTCACATGGCTGACATGGGCACGGACACGTACGACCAGGACTTCATGCTCAACCTCGCTGAGACCGAACGGCAGCGCATCCGCGAGATTGACGATGCCCTGCGACGGATCGAGAACAAGAGTTACGGCATCTGCCAGATGACCGGCGAGCCGATCCCGAACAGTCGTCTTGACGCCAAGCCGTGGGCGAAATACACCGTCCGGGCCGCCGAACGCGCTGAACAGGGATACGATTCACTATGAGCGAAGCGAGTCGGCCGCACGTCGGCCGCCCGGTCCGTTCACTGCATTCCCCCCGGGCTTGGATCGTGCTGATCGTCGTTATTGCCGCCGGGCTCGGCCTCGACATCTGGACCAAGTACTGGGCCTTTGAGCATGTCGCCGGGGTGCCCGTTGAACTCGACCGTGAGCGGCTGATCGACAACGCCGAGTACAACCCCATCCCCCGCCACGAGGGGCAGACCGTCCTTCCGGCCGGGTTGCTTGACTTTCGTCTGGTCATCAATCATGGCGCGGTGTTCGGCATCGGGCAGGAACAGCGAGGCTTCTTCATCGCGTTCACCGTCCTCGCCACCGCGATCGGAATCTTCGCCTTCGCCGCGATGACAAGCACCCGGCAGTGGCTCGCGCACATCGGCATCGGACTGGTCCTCGCCGGCGGTATCGGCAATTTGTACGACCGGATCGTCTATGGCGTCGTGCGGGATTTCCTGCACATGCTGCCCGACTGGCATCTGCCGTTCGGCCTGACGTGGTTCGGCGGGGCGAGCCAGGTCTTTCCGTGGGTCTTCAACATTGCGGACGTGCTGCTGCTGGCCGGTATGGCCATGCTGCTGATTCACGTCTATCGCGTCGAGGCACGCCAGAAGGCCGAACAGCAGGCCGCCGAGTCCTCTCAATCTCCCGCAGCCGGCGAGTCGACCGCCGATTGACCGCGGGACTCCCCCGCCGCTTCGAGCATCGTCAGCGCATCATCCGGGTCGATGAGATGGTGCTGTTCGAGCGGCTCGGGCACATCGTCGAGCGTGATGGCCATGGATTCATCGAACGGCCCGACCGCCGTCCGACGAATCGACGCGCAGTGTCCGCCGGTGCCGAGCACACCGCCGAGATCCCGCGCAAGCTGCCGGACGTAGAACCCCTTGTCGCAATGGATGGTCAGTTCCAGTTCGGGAAACTCGTACCGTTCGATCCGCAGGTCATGAACGACAACGGACCGCGGCTCGATGGCTGCTTCCCGGTCCTTCCGCGCCAGCGCATACGCCCGCTTGCCACCGACTTTCACCGCGCTGTACGCCGGGGGCGTCTGCTC
>SLJD01000209.1 GCA_007135295.1 Phycisphaerales bacterium | reverse complement strand
TCAATTACGACATTCCCGAGGATCCGGACCTGTACGTACACCGTATCGGCCGGACCGCTCGCGCGGGACGAGGAGGAATTGCCTGGACGTTTGTCACGCCGGATCAGGGGGCATTGCTGACCGCGATCGAGAAGTACACGAACACCGAGGTTCCCAAGCAGGAATATGATGACTTTGAGCCCGGGCCGGTGCCGGCTGATGTCCTCGCCGAACGGCAGCGGGACGCTGAGCGTCGCAACCAGGCCAAGGACCGCGGTTCTCGCGAAGCCGCCCCCCCACCGGTCGAAGCAATTCCTGAGGACGAACGCCAGGATCTCTTTCCGGGCGGCGCGGTTCCCAAGTCACCACCGACCCGCCGACTCGGCGGGCGGGTTCGCACGCGGAGGCGGTAATGGCCCCTGCGGTGCGGCTGGCAGCAGATGTTGAGCAGGCCTTGAGTGACGGCGGACCGGTCGTGGCGCTCGAAACGGCTGTGGTCACAGCCGGGCTTCCGAAGCATCCGCTTGAGGATCCGCCAACGTGGCTGCCCGATGGATGGTGCGATTCGGAGCCAGTGAACCTGGAAACCGCCCGTGCACAGGCCCGGTCCGTTCGATCGTCCGGCGCGACGCCGGCCCTCATCGCGGTGATCGATGGCGAACTGCGTATCGGCCTTCATGACGACGAACTCGAACGGCTCGCGCGGGATCCTGTGGCCGGCAAAGCATCGACGACCGATCTCGCACACGTCATCGAATCCGGCGAGTCGGCGGGCACGACGGTCTCCGCCACGCTACTGGCGTGTCAACGGGCCACGCCGCGGCCGATTCAAGTTTTCGCAACCGGCGGTATCGGCGGGGTCCATCGTCACTGGACCGCCCGGCCGGATATCTCCGCAGACCTGCGGGCCCTGGCGTCATCTGCCGTCTGCACCGTCTGCGCCGGGGCGAAGTCGATGCTCGATCTGCCCGCGACACTGGAGGCTCTGGAGACGCTTGGCGTGCCGATCCTCGGTTTCGGCACGGCCCAGTTCCCGCGGTTCTACAGCCCCGGGGCCGCTTCACTTCCGCCGATTCCTCGGGTTGATTCAGCGGAGGCCATCGCCCGCCGATGCCTGCGTCATTGGGATGGATTGGGGCTGACAACATCGATGCTTGTGACGCAGCCCGTCCCGGCTCCTCATGCTATCGACGGGGATGAGATCGAGATGCTCATCGAACAGGCCGAGCACGCTGCCCGAAACGCCGGCCGCTCCGGCTCGCAGCGTACGCCATTTGTCCTTTCGGAACTCGCCCGCCTGACCGGGGGGCGATCGTTGTACACGAATATTGCGCTGCTGCTGAACAACGCCGAACTGGCCGCCCGCATCGCCGGCGAGCTGGTGATGGGCAGTGATCCTGCCGGCAGCTCCCCCGCACCGATCGCCCGGCTTCACCGGTAACGAAACTGTCTTGCGCGATCGCGTGCAGTCGCACGGCGGTGAACTGCGCCCTGCCCGATGTGTTCTGTCCCCTGTTGTCTGGTACCAAACTCGCATGCCACTGATCACTGCCACGAACCTGACACATGCGTACGGCAGTCATATCGTCCTCGAAGGGGCGACGCTGTCTATTGATGCCGGCGAGAAAGTCGGGATGGTCGGCCGAAACGGCGGCGGCAAGAGTACGCTGATGAAGGCCCTCTTCGGCTCGCTGGTGGCTGATAGTGGCTCGATCAGTCTCCAGAAAGGTGCCCGTGTCGGGTACCTCCGACAGGATCCGGAACTGGCCCCTGAGCGGACGGTTCGTGAATCAGCCGGTGAGGCCTTCGCGGAACTGCAGAACCTGCACAAGCAACTCAACGCACTCTACGAGGAGATGGCTGCAGCCGAGGGTGAGGGTCTGGAGAAACTGCTCCGCCGTCAGGGGGAACTGGAGTCGGGCATCGAGGCGGCGGGCGGATATACGGTCGACCACCGCATCGAAGCGACGCTGCACGGACTTGGGTTCTCAGATGAACAGCTTGACCTGCCGGTTTCGGCGCTGTCGGGCGGGCAGAAAGGTCGCCTGGCACTGGCACGCCTGCTGCTGGAAGAGCCGGACCTGCTGCTGCTTGACGAACCCACCAATCACCTCGATATCGAGGGCCGCCGTTGGCTGGAAGCATTCTTGGCGGACGAGTTCTCCGGCGCGGTGCTCGTGACCAGCCATGATCGCTGGCTGCTTGACCGCGTTGTGCATCGAATCGTCGAGGTTGAGCAGGGCCGAGTCCGTGAGTATCCCGGTAACTATCGGAAGTATGTCGAACTCCGGCGGGAGCGACAATTGACTCTGGCCCGTCAGCATGAAAAACAGCTTGATCGCATCCGCCAGGAAGAGCAGTTCATCCAGCGATACAAGACCGGACAGCGCGCCAAGCAGGCCCGCGGTCGACAGACACGTCTGGAAAGATTCAAGCAGGAAGCGCTTGTCGAGCGGCCGGCGGAACTTGATGTGATGAACCTGTCACTGCCAAGGGCTCCACGCAGCGGCGAACAGGTCATCATCGCCGAGGGACTTTCCAAGGCCTATGACGATCTCGTGCTGTTCAGCGACCTGGACCTCAAGATTGATCGCGGAGACCGGATCGGCATTATTGGTCCGAACGGCATAGGGAAATCCACGTTGATCAGATGCCTGCTCGGAGAAATCGAACCGTCAAACGGATACGTCAAGGCCGGCAGCCGATTGAGCATCGGCTACTACCGGCAAAGTCATGAACATCTGGACATGTCGCTGACCGTCTGGCAATACCTGCAATCGGTAATCGCCTCGCTCAACGACCACACTCGCGCCAGTGAGCAGCAAGCCCGGGACCTTGCGGGAGCATTTCTGTTCTCAGGCGGCGATCAGGAGAAAGTGCTTGCTGATCTTTCCGGGGGAGAACGCAGCCGGGCTGTACTCGCAGGCCTCGTCGCCGGGGCGCACAATCTGCTGGTGCTTGACGAGCCGACCAATCACCTCGATATACCTTCCGCGGAGCGACTCGAGGCCGCACTGGAACCGGATGGTGGGTATGACGGAACCCTACTGCTCATCAGTCATGACCGGGCATTGCTCGAATCGATATGCAATCAACTGATCATTTTCGAGTCAGAGGGACGCGTCCGCCTCTTCCAAGGGACGTATTCGGACTGGCAGCAGCGCCAGGCGCAGGATCAGAGACAGTCCCAAGCGGCAGATGTGCGTCGCAGCAAATCGTTACACGGTCGATCGCGATCGGCATCACGGCCTGTCCGCGAGCCGGACCAGCGGCCCACTGAGTTCGCCCGCTTGTCGCTGGAAGAGCTTGAATCCCGCGTGGAAGCCATTGAAAGCGAACTGTCGGACCTTGACGGGCAACTTGCGGATCCGCAGGTCTACGCCAACGGGGATCGCGTCCGTGAACTTCAGCACCGCCGTGAAGAACTTATCGCCAAGCAGCGGCCGCTGGAAGAAGAATGGGCCCGCCGGGCCGAGTTGGCTTGACGAGCCCGCTGTGCTCTCTTGTCAGTCCCTGAAATGGTATTTGGGCCGGCCGAGGGGCGACTTCAGAAAGAACTGGATTGCTGGATGACTTCCGCGTTGGCTCGTGTGTGCCAAGTGCGATCGCCTTTACGTTACCAGCCGGACATCCTCCGGCCCGGTGATCTCCCACTGCGCCGCTGCGAGTTGGTTGACTGGAACTTCAAGGCGGACGGCTGTCATTGCTCCCCTGGTGTCAAACCTCCGCAATTGACGCGGCTCGTCATCATCGACAATCAGGCTCAGGGTGTATGTCGCCTTGCCCTCTTGATCGGCGGGAAGGTTGTCGCAAATCAGGAACGCTTCGCCGGTCTGCTCGTTGACATACAGCACGGCCTGTTCTGACCCTTCAGGATCCCCGGCATTAGAGAAGACAAACCGTTTGACTTCGGAATCAAAAAGGAATTCTGTAAAGTCAGGCCCGATCTGCTGCTGGATCTGATCGCTCGTGAAGCCAGTCAGGGCCCATTCCGTGAGCTGATTGTGTTTTTCGTTGACCACACTGAGGAAGACAAGCAGCATAACGCCGGTGGCAGCTAGAACGAACGTTGCCGCACGCCACATGAACCAACTGAGGCCGGATACCCGTCGCCCGCTGGCCTCCCGACTTGGCCCGCCGACCATCCCGATTGGTGCAAGCCGCTCCGCTTCGTCATCGGCAAGCTGCACAACTCGCTCGATCGTGCGGGCCCGAAGATCGGACGGGGGAAGCACATCCGGGAGGGTGTCAGTCTCAGCTAGTTCCGCCTGTAAGGCGCGAATCTGGTCCTGTACGGATGCTGGAGCATCACGGAATGACCGTTCAAACAGTTCGGCCTCATCGTGTTCGAGCAGGCCGTACACATCGAGCGGCGCCCATTCCCGGAGTTCGTCAGCGGTCAGTCGATTGGGGGCAGTCATGATTCTCTCCGTGCTGACTTGCAACCATACCCCACACGATCCGGTCGCAAGCAATCTCTCTCTTCAAACAAACGTCACCTTACTTGCCGGGCCAGTCACTCGTGGCACGCTGCCTCAGACGCATAAGTCCTCTGCTGAGCGCCGACTTGATTGTTCCAAGCGGCGCTTCGAGTTGCTCGCTGACCTCCCTCAGGGTGTATCCCTGAAGATAGGCCCTTTCGATAACGGTTCGCTGAAGCTCAGGAAGTTCAGCGATCCGCTCCATCAGCTGCGCGGTGTGCTCGGCCGTTTGCGAGTACCGGTCCGGGGCCGCTTCAACGGAATCCGGGGGAACCCACTCACCCTCGAAACTGTTGGGCGTCGGCCGAACCGACTGACGGCGCAGTTGATCGATCAGATGTCGCCGGGCGATTAACATCACCCAAGTCACCAGCTTGGCCCGTCGCGGATCGAATCGATCGGCCGTTGTCCAGAGGCGGACAAAGATTTCCTGAACCGCGTCTTCGGCCTCAGCCGGCGTGGAGAGAAGCTGACGGGCAACTTTGTAGACCAAGGCGCTGAACCGGTCGTACAACTCTGCAACGGCTGCTTCGTCACCCTCGGCGACCCGCTGCATCAGCGTCCAGTCGTCCTGGCCCGTCATAAGGCCTTCTCCATGCTCCGAAGTGTTCGAATCGCGACCCGGAGCGGTTCCATGATTTGACAAATGCAGATTGCGCATCGACCTGATTATTCCCATACCAGCGGCTCAGGGGAACCCGGAAATCACCCTGCCGAGCAAAAATGCCAATAAAAGTGTCGAAATCAGCCCTGTTTTGCGGTACAGTACCATGGCACTGAATGAGAGAGGGTTCCGTGGGGACCGCGACCGGGGGCGAAGCGGAACTGGAACCACTGACGCCGCCGACAACGGCTCGGAGCCCCAGGCGGCAAAGGGGTGGGTCAAACGTGACCACGGTACGTCACCGAAAAACAACGCTGCACAGTCCAGGCACCGATCTGCCTGCCAGCCAACGACTGCGCCATACGGGACATTCCAGCGCAACACGGCGGCATGCCCACCGCAATCAGTTCGTGGGAATGTGTGGAGGCCGGAAACGCCAACAACGAGGTTTCAGTCTCCTTGAACTGCTTGTTGTACTGGCGATCACTGCGATTCTGACGGCACTGTTGTTCCCGGCATTTGCCAAGATCCGCGAAGACGCCCAGCGGGTTGTCTGCTCGTCCAACCAGCGGAACATCGGCACCGGGATCAACATGTATGCCAACGATCACAATCATCGCCTGCCAACCAGCGATTACGCTCACGAGGGCAAGCCCCAAGAGATGATGGCCAGCCATCGCGGCGGTGGCGATCCTTTTGCCTGGGAAGGCTTGGGCCACCTCTACATCATGGGCTACTGTGGCAACAACATCTGCTTTCACTGCCCCAGCCATTCGAATATTCATACTCCCGACCGCTATCACCAGCACTACAACAATGCAGACGGCGAGGAGCCCATCTTCACAAACTTTCACTACATTGGTGATTGGGACTGGAAGCAAGATCGCTTCAACCGGCTTACTGAAGGCGAGCGCCTGCCACTCGTCACCGACGGGCTCCGAACCGCCGCTGATTACAACCACGGCGAAGGCATGAACGTGCTGCGGGCAGATTTCTCCGTCATCTGGTACGACGACGTCAGCGGCCGAGTCCGCCGACTCGTCCCGACTGACGTGGAACCGGAAGGTCATGCGGATCTCGAAGACACATACGCAGAGCTGTGGGATGTATTTCGCGGATCCCGTTGACCCCATCTGCTG
>SLJD01000051.1 GCA_007135295.1 Phycisphaerales bacterium | reverse complement strand
TCTGGACACCCGCGCGATGAACATGCCGACGAACGGCGACCAGCTGATCCACCACCCCCAGTAGAACATCGTCCACATCTCCTGCCATTCCGTGCCGATGTACGCATCGGTGTTGAATGACAGCTCGATCAGCGCCGCCGCGTACGAACCGATGTTCTGCACGTAGGAGCTGAGCAGAAACAGCGTCGGGCCGAGGACGAACACGAACGCCAGCAGCACGACGGCGAGCGTGATGTTCAACTGGCTCAGCCGCCGGATCCCCTTGTTCAGTCCCGTCGCCGCCGAAATCGTCGCCATGAATGTGATCACCGCGATCAGAATGATCTGCGTCCGCACGGAGATGTCGAGCAGGCCGAGGTCCGCCAGCCCCGCATTGACCTGCATCGCCCCCAGGCCGAGCGACGTCGCCAGGCCGAACACCGTTCCGAAGACCGCGAGAATGTCGATCGCGCTGCCCACCGGGCCGTGAATCCGCCGGCCGAGCAGGGGGTACAGCGTCGAGCGGATCGTCAGCGGAAGGCCGTGGCGGTACGCGAAGTACGCCAGCGACAGCCCGACGACCACGTACACCGCCCACGCGTGCAGGCCCCAGTGAAAGAACGTGATGACCATCGCATCGCTCGCCGCCTCGATCGACTCCGGCTGCGCCCGCGGCGGGTTGCTGAAATGAGAGATCGGCTCGGCGACGCTGTAGAAGATCAGCCCGATGCCCATCCCCGCGCTGAACAGCATCGCGAACCACGTCACGAAGCCGTACTCCGGCACCTCGTCGTCCCGGCCGAGCCGGATCCGACCGAACGAACTGCACAGCAGCCAGAGCACGAAGATCAGAAAAAACACCACCGCCAGCACGTAAAACCAGCCGAACGCGCCGACGATAAAACTCTGCACCACGCCGAACGCGTCGCCCACGACCTCGGGAAAGATCGCGCCGAGCAGCACGAACACCCCCACCAGCGCGATGCAGAAGAAAAGACTGTACGGCCTGGTCCCGGCCATGCTTTCGCTCCAGGCGGCGTATCGGCAGGAATCGCACGCCGCGACCGCGTCACGTCCGCACGGGGTCGCGCCGGCCCGTCCGCCGCTTCCCGCTGTGCACCGAGGCGTGATCGTAATGCCGCCGCGCCACCTGGCAACCATGTGCCCGGTCCGGATGGCCGGCACGAGCCCGCCCGAACAGGAAATTTCGCCGCACCTGCCGCCGCGGCGGCAGCCAGCGGTAAACAATCACGATGGAGAACGGACGCCAATGGCCACCGACGAACAGGGGACGAGGATGAGCGAGCGACGGATCCATACCGCACGACCGCCGGCCGGGGACAGACGCGGCTTTACGCTGATCGAACTGCTCGTAACGATCGCGATCCTCGGCGTGCTCATGGGGCTGATGGTCCCCGTTGTCGGCTCCGTCCGGGCCGAGGCGCGATCCGCCGAGTGCCTGAGCAACCTGCGGCAGATCTGGGCCGGCCTCGAACAGCACCGCATGAACCGCGACCACCTGCTGCCCAACACCGAGCCGCTTCCCGCCCCGACGCCCGACGGCCCGGTCGGCGGTCTGCCCGAGACGCTCGAAGACACCATCCCGAAGGACTCCGGCGTCTGGACCAGCCCGGCCGACTTCTCCGCCGACGTCGAAGAACTCGGCACGAGCTACGTCTACACCCCCGGCGCGTTCATGATGATCCAGCCGTACCTGCCCGAACTCGACATCGAACAGAACGAACGCCGCATCGCCCGCGTCGTGACGAACGGGTACGACGGCGGGATCTACCGGCGGATCCCCGTCCTCGCCGACAACGAACCGCGGCATTTCCACGGCAGCCGTTTGCCCCGTAACGTCGTCATGTACACCGGCGAAGCCCGGCCCATGCAACCCGAGGACGGCACCATTCCCGACGCTTCGTCGCCCGCCAACCCCGGAACCGATCCGGCCGACGCCGGCAACTGATGATCGGCTTCGGCCGGTCCGCGTGTGAGTGCATTCTGATGACTGACCTTGTCCGCGATCGACGGTTTCTCATCCCCACCGGGGTCGGCCTGGTCATCGCCGCCGTTCTCGCGGTGGTGTGGCTGACCGCATCGCTGCACGCCCGCCAGCCGCCGAGCATCTTCGACGACCCGGTCGACGACGTCGCCGCCTACCTCGCCGGCCCGCACTTCAACAACCTGCCCGTCGAAGAACGCATGGCGTACATCAAAGAGATGCTTCAGCGGTTTGCCGGCATGGACCAGTCGGACTCGGCGATGCTCTCGGGATTTCTCGCCGGGCTGTCCGCGCCGGCCCGGGATCAACTGCGCGACAACGCCCGCGTGCTCGCCAAGGACGTCCTCGCCGACGCCGCCGAGCAATACCTCGCCCTCGATGACGATGACGCACGCGCCGAGTTTCTCGATCAGTGGCTCGTCGACTGGGTGCGCATGGCCGATGACATCACCGGCCGGGATCGCGGCCGCACCGACGTGGAGATTCTCGAGCGCATGCGGCGGAACGCCCGGCGGGACAACGAGCGCGGCATCGAGCGCCGCGGCTCGCAGGTCAGCCCGCTTCAGGCCCGGCGGATGCTCGAATTCTGGCAGCGCGAGATCGAACCCGTCGCCTCACCGACCGAGCAGGCGCAAATCTTCCACTTCCTGCCCGCCGTCCGCGACCACCTGCTTGATGACGATGACTGACCGCCCGCCTTCACAGCAAGCCGTCCATGAACAGGCAGGCAGTGAAGAGGCATGCGGCGATTCGTTGCACGCGCTGCGGCGTGCGGCAAGTGCGTGGTCACCTCGGACTGTCCGGCGCGACGGTGCGAGATCAGGCAGCGTCGGCGTCAGTGTTCCCGTCATCAGCGGACGACCCGCCGTCATGCCGCTCGGGTTCGGTCGGCGCGGGCAGCGGCGCAAGCAGCCGTGCGGCCCGTTCGCGGTCGGCAGGGGGATCCAGCGCTTCCGTCGCTTCATCCCGGGCCGCATGCAGATCCGCTCGAATCTGTTCCGCCAGTTCGCGGGCCGGCTCGAGACTCGTCAGCAGGAACTTCGACGCCGACGCCCGAAGCACCGCCATGTCCGGCGGCGGCGGGTACTGCATGGCGTGGCTGGCGACCTGGCGCAGCACATCCTTCGCCGTCACGCGATCGTTCGAGGAGTTGACCTTCGGCGACGAGGCGAGCGGGCCTTCCCGGTCCACCGGCTGACCGTCAGCCGCCCGGTCGTTGCGCGAAGCCGAATGATTCGGCGTGGCGCGCGGAAGGGGCCGCGGCTGGCCATGCCCTGAAATTTCATGGGACGATGCCATGGAACGCCCTGCCTTCCCACAGCCAGCACACCTGCTGGCTGCCCTGTACTCCCGTCCTATGCATCGTCCCAATGTCACACCAACTTCATGCAGCGGGCCGACGTGGGACACTCCGCCGCCACCCAACCCCCGCGCGTGCGACAGAAACGGACTAACCGGCAAAGCCCGCCCGATCGCTGCTTCTGATAATTGTCATGAGGCCTTCCCTGGCCCGGTCGGTCAGATCGCTTTCGTCACCCGGTGAGGCGGCCCGGGCCGGCTTGCGCCTTCCGCCCGAACGTCTGAACGAGCATACGGGTTCATCCGTTCGAGTTGCTGCTCAAACTCCACCTCGATTATCACCTGGTCGCTCCGCTCGTTCGGCGTGAGGTATCGAACCACCACCATCTCGTTGAGTTCCCCAACCGGAGCGGGAAGGACCGTGCTCAGATACATTCGCATCCCCGCCTCGACCCGGCCGAGCGCGTTGCGCGAACGGATCTGCATCCCGGTGGTCGACAGGTCGTGCACAACGCCGCGCACCGTCCCGCCGTGACCCGTGCACGCCCGCAACTCTGCTTCCGGAGCGACGGTGAACGCGGCCGTGCGGGCGCGCTGCCGACGGGCGACCGGCGTCAGGACTTCGGGCAGCACCATCCGATAGCCGTAGAACGCGCCGCCGCTGCCGGACGGTATCTTGATCCGCCCAAGGCATTTCGTCTCCCCGGTCAGGCGCGTCACGCCGGAAAAAAGCGTCACCTGCAGTTTCTCGCCGGCGGCGAGCGGGTAACTGCATCCGCCCATGGCCGGCTGGCCGATGACGAAGTCATCCTGGCGGACCATCTCGATCTGCACGATCATCGTCCGGCCGCGCGGCCGGTTGTCCTTGATGGAAAGGGGGTCGAGTTCGAGGCACGTCCGCCGCCGCAGCACGTGGCCGAGGTGTCGCCGCACCGTTTCGCGGCGATTCGCCTCTCCGCAGAGGGCCTGCCTGACGCGCTCGAGCCAGTGAGCCATGTCGAATGTATCGGCCGTTCCGCCGTGTTCATTGACGCCGATTGCGATTCCGCCTCCGCCGACCCGGCCCGGGGGCGTCGACGGCGCGGCCTGGCCTCCTACAGCCGGTACTGGGCGAGGGTCTTGATGATGAGTCTCAATTCCTCGCCGAACACCATCTGCGACATGACCCCGACGACAATCAGACTTCCCAGCACGACCAGCCGGCGTGTCCCGACCGCGAACGTCACCGCCGCGGCCGCGATGGCCACCACCACCGACAGGCAGATGACGCGCACTTCCGCGTCGTGCGCCCGGACCCACGTCGCCCGGATGCCGATGCTCGGGATCGGGCTGAGCGACGCCAGCGTGCCGAGGTACACCCCGAGCGCCGTCAGGCAGACGATCGCCGCCGCGTTGCCGACCCACCGGTTCGTCGCCCGGGCCGCCCGTCGCACGCGTTGCGCCGGCCCGCGATGCATCGAGCGGATCGACGTCCTGCGACGGGTCATCCGTTCGACCCCGGCGATGGTTTGAGCGGGGAGTCGCTCGCCTGCTGCCCGCCGTCGCTCAGATCAAGCACGGTGATTGAGTGGTTCGTATAGACGCAGATGTCCGCCGCGGTGTTGAGCGCTTCGCGGCAGACGTCCGCTGGGGCCAGCGATGCGTGCTTCAGCAGCGCCCGGGCCGCCGCGAGCGCGTACCCGCTGCCGGAGCCGATCGCGCACACGCCGTCCGACGGCTCGATGACGTCGCCCTGCCCGGAGATCATCAGCGTCTTCGAGCGGTCCGCGACGGCGAGCAGCGACTCCAGCCGCCGCAGCGCCCGGTCGGTCCGCCAGAGTTTGGCCAGTTCGATCGCGGCCCGCATGAGGTTCGTCGGCGACTCCTTGAGTTTGCTCTCGAACTTCTCGAGCAGGGCGAACGCGTCAGCGGCCGAGCCGGCGAATCCCACGAGCACGCCCGCCGCGTCGGTTCCCATGTCCGCCAACCGCCGCACCTTGACCGCGTCGGCCTTGGCGATGGTCTGGCCGAGACTCACCTGCCCGTCGCCGGCGATCGCGACCTCCGAGCCATTGCGGACACTGACGATCGTAGTGGCATGAAACGCTTGCATGCTTCCAGTCTATCGGCCGCCCCGCCGCCACGCTTCGATGCCAATCCGTCCAAAAAACACCCCGCAACGGGTCGCCGCGCGTCACGTCACCGCGGCGGAGCCGGCGAACAGCCGCTCCTGACGCCAGTCCGGCGCCTCGGCCGGTTCCGGCTCATCGAGGTACTGCGGCATGGAGAGGTGCAGCGTCACCGGGTGGTACAGGTCGATCTCGCCGGACACCTCATGCACGCCCGCGCGGAACGCCGCCCCGTGCCAGTCGACGTTGAGCGTGCCGCACGGCAGGCCGACCTCGCGCCGCCACGCCGCCCCGTGACTGCGCGGGTAATACGTCGCCGCCGCCAGTTCCACGTCGATCGCCTGCCCGCGCAACCGCTCGGGAACGTGGATCGGCTGGTGAATCACGCCGAAATCCCCGCCGCCGGCTTTGAACGCGAAATGAACGTCGCGCATCCCCGGGCGGATGACGAAACTGTCCTGCTCCGGCGGGCGCAGGTGAATGATCGCCTGCACCGGGTTCTCGTACCGGTTCTGGTAATAGACTCGCAGTTCCGGCCGCCCACGATGCAGTCGCACGACCGGCAGGAACGACAGGCCGTCGGCTTCGTAATAGAACTCGCCGACCTGTTTCTTCAGATGGTTGGGCAGTTTGTCTTCGTAATAGAACGCGTAGACGAGCAGCCCGCCCAGCGCCACCAGGCCCATCAGCGAAACGATTCGCTGGCCGTTGAGCCATGCCGTCGACGGGTCGAGGACGAACCAGGAAGCGACGGCCCAGAGACCGCAGCCGATCAGTCCGATAACCGCCAGGAAGTTCCTCGTTTCACGCACAGCGCACCTCCCCACATG
>SLJD01000262.1 GCA_007135295.1 Phycisphaerales bacterium | reverse complement strand
TGATCCGCCAGGCACCGCGCGCGGTCGCCTGAAGAAGCCGATTCGCCTCGACGGTGACAAAGATTATTGCCACGACACCCTTCCGGCCTGGATCGGCCGGAGCGATAACAACACATCACGCGGTCGCGCTGCGCCCGGGGCACATAAATTGCTGTCAAAAACAATGGTTGATATGACTTGGCGGAGGATCTTTCCGCATCGCTCGCCAGTCAGAGGTTACGAAGCCGACACATTCTCCCGATACACCTTCAAACGGCTGTGACCACGACCTGTCCCCGCCACCGGTTGATCCATCATGCTTCACGGAACCACACCGCGGCCTGATCAGGCCGAGATCCGCCGCCTGCGGTCGCTTCTCGATGAGCAGGCCATCGAAATCGTCTATCAGCCGATTTTCGATCTGCGCGACGGACGCGTCTTCGGCTACGAGGCGCTGACACGTCCAAGCCGAAACAGCGGCTTTGCGCACGCCGGCGAACTCTATGAAACCGCCCATCGGTGCGGGATGACGGCCCAGGTCGAAGGCCTCGCCCGATCGTCGGCGCTTCGACATTTTCAGCCGGCCGAGTCCGACAACTACCTCTTCCTCAACAACTCGCCGCACGTCATTACCGAAGACGCCTACCTCGAAACGCTCATCGACGAGATGCGGCAATGCCCCGGCCTCGACCCGAGGCGCGTGGTGCTCGAGCTGACCGAGCATGCCCAGTTCGATCTCATCGGACGCCTCGCCGCCCATACGTTTCTGCTGCGCGAACAGGGATTCCAGATCGCCATCGATGACGTCGGCGCGGGCACGAGCGGCCTCAACCGCATCCTCACGCTTCGGCCGAATCACCTCAAACTCGACCGCGAAATGATCCGGAGCATCGATGAGGACCCGTTCAAGCAGAACCTCGTCCGGTTCCTCGTGCGATTCGGCAAGCTGAGCAATATGATTGTTATCGCCGAGGGCATCGAACGCGCCGAAGAACTGCAGGTGCTCATCTCCCTCGGGGTAGACTGCGGCCAGGGATATTACCTTGCCTGCCCCGGGCAGCTCGATCAGACGATCGACCCGGCTCTGCAGCGAACGATCATCCGCCTCGCCCGAGAGGCCGAATCGTGGCAGTTCCGCGATCCGAACACGACGGCGATCGATCACCTCGCCACGGCTGTTCCGGTCGTCCGCCCCGATGACACCGTTCAGGCCGCGCAGGGTCGCCTCGTTGAAACCGGCTGCGAAAGCGGCGCGGTCATCTGCGATGAACACGGCCGCCTCTCGTGGGTGGATGCGTGGCGGATCCATGACGCCATGGCCGAGCAGCGGGCCGACCGGCCTGTCCATGCGCTCGCCGTCGAGGACGTCTCGACGGTCGGTGCGGGGACGACGCTCGGCGAGGTCATGCAGCAACTGGCGATTTCACCGGAAGGCCGACTCACCGGCCCGGTCATTGTGCAGGACGGCGCGAAGGTGGTCGGCGTTGTGACGCTGCGCCGCCTGCTCGCCGGGGCCGCTTCGGAACACAGCCGCCTCGCCCCGCACGTGGCGACACTGTCCGGCCTGCCGGACCGCGCCCACGCCGATCACTGGCTCGCCGAGCAGATCCGGCTCCGCGTGCCGGTGTACGTCACGCAGATCGATCTTGAAGGCCTCGATGCGTATAACGCGGCGTACGGGTATGAGATGGGCGACGCGATGCTGCGCCGGCTGGCCGGCTCCATCCGCGCACTGTTCAGCGATCAGGATCCACCGGTGCCGCTGCTCGCCCACCTGCACGACGATCACTTCCTGCTCGCCACGAATGAGGACCCCCTGCCAAAGCTGCGGCGGCTCAATGACGCGTTTCTCAGCAGCCGGGCCGAGTTCTTCTCACCGGTCGATCTCGCCGCCGAAGCATTCTGCGGCACGTCAGCCGGCGGCAACAGCCACACGCATGACCTGACTGCACTTCGCATGATCGTTGTTCCCGATGCACTGCAGCAGGTCGATTCGCCGCGCGAACTGCACGCGATCCTCCGGGCCGCCCACGACCAATATCCGCCGATGATGTGGCCCGGCAAATGCCGCGTGCACGTCAAGCCGGCGACGACCATGCCCAGCGATCAGGCGCATCGCGCTTCGGCGTAACGATCGGATTAAAGCACCCGCCGGTTATTCACGTTCTTCTGCGCCGTCGGCCGCCGGATCTGACGGAACCTGAGCGCCGATCCATTCGGCAATGCGCGCGGATTGTGACGGCAACAACCAGAACAGGCCGAGATGACCGACGGGGAAACTCCATCGCTCCGGCCGGTCGAGCTGTTCGTACAGGGCCCGGCCTGTCGACGCCGGCACGATGCGGTCGAAGATCGCATGCACCACGAGGACGGGGATGCCGCCCATCGCCGCCGCCGTATGATGCGGGTCCAGCCGTGACGCATCGAGGTACCGGTCGAAGAGTTCATGGCGGTCGGATGACGAGAGCGACCCGCCGGTCGTCAACAGTTCGAGGCCCGCGTCGGTCAGACTGCTTCGCTGGGTGATCTTCAGCACGTTCGCCCCGCCGCCGATAAGCACCGCCGCCTCGAATCGGTCCGGAAGTCGGGCGACAATCGTCGGAGCCGCGATCGCCCCGAGACTGCACCCCACGAGGACCGCCGGCTTGCTCGGCGTCGCGCCGCCCCGATCGTCGAGGTATTCGAACATCGCTTCCGCCGCGTACGCCCACTCCGCCAGCCGCCGATCGACCGCCCGCGCGACTGAGCGGGCCGTCGGTTCAACGCCTTTCTCCTTGTCGATGAGGAACATGCCGCGCGGCGAGCGGAACAACCCCGTCGCCCCGTCGACGTCGATGACCGTCCACCCCCGCCGGAGCAGGGCGAGTTTCACAGCGCGCTCGTACGGCGAGTCGGGGTACACGCTCGTGACGTGCATCACCACGCCGCGCGACGGCGACTCGGCCGGTTCCCGGATGATGAGATACGTCACGCCGAGCGGCTCGACCGGCACGCCCTGATCCTGCCAGCGGATGTAGGAATCGAACGTCTCCGGCGGCAGATTGGTCGTCACGAACGCCAACACGGATCGGCGGTACGTCACGTCCGACTCCGTGCGGAGTTGGGCAGACGGCTCGGCGACGAGTTCAGAGATCACCCCCTGCCCGTACACACCGTGAAACCGCGTGCGGCCGGGCTTCGTTTCGCCCGGCACGCCGATCAGCCGCTCGCGCCGGCGCTGCGGGGTCAGGACGTCCGACGCCCGGCGAAGGTCCTTCGGCCGGTCGGCCATCTCGACAAGCGGCTGGGTGTACCGTGCTGGCCAGTCCACCAGCACCGTGCCGTCAGCCCGCGGCCCGTCGATCTGGTACCGGTCAACCGACGCCGGCGTGCGGATCATGCAGCCGCTGAGGCCGAGCCATGCCATCCACACCACCGCGGCCCATGCCAATCGTCGAACGATCGGCGGGCACGCTGCCGCACCGGCCTGCCGGCCCCGGTCTTCAATCCGTCCTGTGGTGGTCATCGGCGATCATCTCCGGCACGCGCGCCCACAGGTCTGATCCTACGTCCATCGGACCATCCGGGCGTTGTCGACCAGCCGAACGTCATCAACACGAGCGGCAATGAGCGCCCGGCTCGGCAGCGACAGACTTGACACCGGCCGCAGCGTCTCGGCATGCCGAACAACGGCATACTCCACATTGAGTTCGTGGGCTTCAAGCGTCCCGGCCATCATTTCTTCCGCCGTTTCCGGGTGCTGGGCGGCATGGGCGGTCTGCAACGCCTTGGACAGCCCCAAGGCTCGTTGCCGCTGCTCGGCGGTGAGGTACGCGTTGCGGCTGCTCATCGCCAGGCCGTCCGGCTCCCGAATCGTCCGCTCGCCGACAATCTCCAATTCGCCCCATCGCGACGGGTTCTGCTCAACCATCGCCCGGATCACGAGAAGTTGCTGGTAGTCCTTTTCCCCGAAGACCGCCCACCGGGGCTGGACAAGGTCGAACAGCCGTGCGACGACCTGGCAGACGCCCTCGAAGTGCCCCGGCCGCTGGGCGTCCTCAAGGCCCGGCTCGGTCGCGACCGGCGGCAGCGGCGGCGCGTCGACCGGGGTGTCCGGCGGATAGACGGTCGCCTCCTCCGGCGCGAAGACAACGTCCGCCCCGGCCTCGCCGGCGAGTTCAATGTCCCGCTCGAGTTGCCGCGGGTACCGCTCGAAGTCCTCGCCGGGCGCGAACTGCGTCGGGTTGACGAAGATGCTGACGAGCACGCTCGCGCGGTTCGCCCCGTCGCCGGCCAGTTCCGCCGCCCGTCGGATGAGACTGAGATGCCCTTCGTGCAGCGCGCCCATCGTCGGCACGAAGGCGCATCCCGCGTACCGGGCGAGTTCGTCGGATTCAGTGATGACGTGCATGTCCACTCCATTGAACGCCCGGCCCGTCGGCTGCGCGCACGCGTTACCACCGACAGGCCGCGTCGATCAGTGGATCGTACTGTCAATAGCGTCGAGGGGAACTGGCGAGATGATCACAGCGATGAAAGTCGCCCGTCCCGGTTTCGGTGTGGGCTTCGGCGTGTGTTTCGGCGTGTCAATGCGCCTGCTCAGTTCGCGGCCTGCTTCTGCGACTGGCGAATCTCGTCGATCTCCGCCTGGGCCTGTTCGTCGATGTCGAGGAACTCGAACATGTGCTGGTCGTAGACGTCCTGGTCCTCATCGCGCGAGAAGTCGAGGCGAAGCTCGTTGATGACCTTCGTGCCCTGATCGATCCAGTCCCTCCACGTTTCGGCGGCAATGTTTTCGTGGATCCACTGCCCGACCGGGCCGCGCATCGGCGGCGCATCAAGCTGCGTGCCCGGCCGGCCGGTGCGGCGGCAGATGAACGCCCCGCTTTCCTTCAGCCGCTCGGCCGTCTGCTGCGCTTCATCGGACAGCGCCGGCGGCTCGTGGCCGATCGACTTGAGCAGATCCGCCATGCCGTTCTTCGGCATCAGATCACCCTTTGACGCAGCGACCTCGTAGCCGGTGTTGAGCAGCGAGACGGCTTCGTCGTGGCTGCCGGCTTCGATGAGGGCCTGGCCGGCGAGCTGATACGCCTTGCTCATCTCCGGGTTGACCGCGATGCACCGCTGAAAGCTCGCGGCCGCGTCGGCGTACCGCTCGGCCTGCAGGTACGCATTGCCCAGCGAGAAATGGGCCATGTCGTTGTCCGGATCGGCCTGGGCCATGTGCTCGAACTGTGCGATGCGTTCATCAAGCGTGGGCATGAGTGGCTCCGTGATTCTTCGTCGAAAATATCTTCACCGGACGGGGCGCCGGCCCGCCCGGACGCATTCATCCTGACCCCGCATCTTAGCGGTCCCCATGCTGTGCGTGAATGCCGCTCGACACCCCCAAACCGTCCGCAGCACGGCCGCACCATCGGCGGCAACATCGGCGGCGGTACACCACGCTCGGGCGGAATCGGCAGCCGCGATCCGATCCGGCGTGTCCGGCCGCCGGCAGCGAACCGTCACGGCGACGGGTGGGCGAGCAGCCGCAGCGAGTTCGCGACGACCAGCAGCGTCGAGCCCTCATGCCCGAGCACGCCGACCGACATCGGCACGTGCCCGGCGATGGTGAACGCGGCAAGCACGACGATCACCCCGATCGCAAAAACAAGGTTGGCGAGCATGATCGACTTCGCCCGCCGCGCCAGCCCGATTGACCACGGCACGCGGTCGAGATCGTCATGCAGCAGCACGACGTCGGCGGTCTCCAGCGCGGCGTCGGCGCCGATGCCGCCCATCGCCAGGCCGACGTCCGCGACGGCGAGGGCCGGCGCATCATTGACCCCGTCGCCGATCACCGCCAGCCCGCCTTCCTCGCCGGCGCTGCGGATCCGCCGGATGTGCTCAACCTTGTCCTCGGGCAGTAGTTCCGCGGCGACGTCCGTGATGCCGAGTTCCGCGGCGAGGCGCTCGGCGATGATGCGCCGGTCGCCGGTCAGCATCGTCACGCTTGAGACGCCGACGGTGCGCAACTCGTCGGCAAGCTCCGCCGCCCCCGGCCGCGGCGTGTCGGAGAGGGCGACGACCATCGCCTGCTCGCCATGCGCGATCACCACCGCCGACCCACCCGCTTCGCGGATCTTCTCGACGATCTGCTCGGTGTGCCGGCGGAAGCAGACGGGGATGATCTCGGCGCAGAACTCGAACGTGCCGATGCGGACCGGCCGGCCGTCGTACACACCCTCGACGCCCCGGCCGGGCACGTTCGTCAGCTCGGCAAGCTCCGCCGGATGGACATGGTGCGCCTCCGCCAGCCGCACAAG
>SLJD01000415.1 GCA_007135295.1 Phycisphaerales bacterium | reverse complement strand
TGCCTTCGTCGAGGTCTTCGACGGCGATCGCCGTGTACAGCCCCGCGTCGCGGTGGATGCCGTCGACGTTCTCCCGGCCGTACGGCATGCCGAAGACCGTCCGGTCCTTGCCCTCGGCGAGGGCGTCGACCATCTGGGGGTTGGACTCGGCCCAGTCGACGACCTCGGCCCAGTCATCCATGTCCGGGTGGATGGTCCGCAGGTTGAAAAACTCGCCGATCTCGAACGGCGGTTCGGTCAGGTCGAGGTACGCATCGAAAATGATCTCGTAACTGCGTGCGCCGCGGGTGACGTTGATCGTGCCGTGGTCGTTCAGCTCTTCCAGCACCGAGTCAAGGTCGGCGATCTCGTTGTTGGCAGCGCGGGCCATCGGCGACAGGCCGACCCCCGCGACGAGCCCGCAGGCCAGCAACTGCGCAGAAGTTTGCGCGGACATTCTGGACATGATCGGATCCTCTGATCAATACAAAGCCGTTTCGCGAACAAAACGCAATCGTAGCACAACATCCCCAACCCGACGAACCCCCGCCCGCCGCGGCCAGGCCGCGCACGTCCCGGAATCACCGTGAAACGGCTCGAACGGGCCACCACACCCCTTCGGGGGGATGGACCGAACTTTGAGCCCGCCCCCGCCACCGACCGACCCGCGTGCTGATCGAGGGGCTCGGCGTTATCATCGTGGCCGATCAGCCGCGATTGGTGCGGCGATGTTTGGGAACTCTGGAGGTCAACCGAATGATTGTTGGCGTGCCGACGGAAGTGAAGCCCGACGAATACCGCGTGGGCATGCGTCCGGTGGGGGCGGAAATGCTCGTCCAGCGCGGCCACGACGTCATCGTGCAGTCCGGCGCGGGCGTCGGCAGCGGGTTTGATGACAGCGAATATCAGGCCGCCGGCGCGACCATCATCGACACCGCCGACGAGGTCTGGGCCCGGGCCGAGATGATCGTCAAGGTCAAAGAGCCCCAGCCGGACGAGATCCGCATGATCCGGGAAGACCAGATCGTCTTCACCTTTTTCCACTTCGCCGCGAGCAAGGACCTGACCGTCGGCTGCCTCGACAGCAAGTGCGTCTCCGTCGCCTACGAAACGCTCACCGACGATCACGGCCACCTGCCGCTGCTGACGCCGATGAGCGAGATCGCCGGCAAACTCTCCATTCAGGAAGGCGCCAAATACCTCGAACGACCGCAGGGCGGCCGCGGCGTGCTGCTCGGCGGGACGCCGGGCGTCGAGCCGGGCCATGTGCTCGTCATCGGCGGCGGCGTCGTCGGCACGTGCGCGGCGTCCGTCGCGGCCGGCATGGGCGCAAAGGTCGTCATGATGGACATTAACATCGACCGGCTCCGCGAGCTCGACGAGTTCATGCCGAAGAACGTCACGACGATCTACTCCGATCCGCAGGCGATCCGCGAGCATCTGCGCTGGGCGGACCTCGTCGTCGGCGCGGTCCTCGTCCCCGGCGCGAAGGCCCCGCACCTCATCGCCCGCGACGATCTGCAGCACATGAAACCCGGCTCGATCATCGTCGACGTCGCGATCGATCAGGGCGGCTGCGTTGAAACGGCCAAGGTGACCACGCACTCCAACCCGATCTACACCGTCGACGACGTTGTGCATTACTGCGTCGGCAACATGCCCGGCGCCGTCGCGCGGACGGCGACACAGGCCCTGACCAACGCGACGGCCCCGTGGATGCTCAAACTCGCCGACCTCGGCCCCGATGAACTCGCCGCCCGCGACCACCACTTCGCCAACGCGATCAACACGAACCGCGGCCTGTTGACGAACAAGCCCGTCGCCGACGCGCACGACCTGAGCTTCGAACCCCTCGGCGCCTGACGTTCGGGATCGCCGCTTTTCCACGGCCCGGCTCAGCCGGTCTGACCGCCCCGGCGAGTCCGCCGGAATCCGCAGTTCCGGTCACTGGATCAGTCAGTCCGTGTCAATCATCCGGCGATCGGCCGATGACGTTGATGATGTAGTCAACTTCCCGATCCAGATAATCCACGACCAGCGGATCCGGCATGCGCTGCATGATGCTGCCCACGCCGCCGTCATCCGATCCGTTCAGCCCCGCCGAGTAGAGCACATACGCGCGTCCATACGCATCATCGACCAATCGACGATAGTGAAACGGCATGCCGCTGACCGGAGCCACCGGCACGTCGTCGAGGAATTCGGGAACAAGATCGTCGAGCGCCTCAGGAACGTCGCCATGGCGAATGCGATGTGCCTTCACCGCCAGCAGAACGAGTGTCCCGAGGCGGTCTGTTTCAATCACGCGGTTCTGTTTGACAGGCCGAGTCATCCATGGAAATGCGTCGAAGAAAATGTGCCGATGCTCGTCCAGGTCAAAGACGCTGCTCCTCAGATCGGAGCTTTCGCTCGCCGACAGCAGACGCTGATGGGCGTCGGCGCGTATGTTCTCAAGTGATTTCCACTTCCCGATGATCTCATCAAGGCGGGAAACCGTCTCCTCGCGAGGCGCGGTTGTCAGTGCTCCCCGGATGCGGCCGAAACGCGAGAGGTCTTTTTTCCGGCCGCGCGTCACCTCGTAGAAAACTTCAAGATCAAGGTAGCCGCCGCCCCCAAGATCGGTGTGGGTCGATTGAATAAGATCTCGCGTGGCCAACCGGAGCCCTTCAAGCGCGAGATCGGGGGAGGCCAGCCCTTCCCACTCGTTCACGAGGATCATCAGATCAAGGTATGTCTGCTCATCCAGATCGTATCGGCGCAGGACATGATTGAGCGTCCTCAGAGTTTTCAGAGTAACATCCTGCGCCGCGGTGTAGGCGTTCAATGACGGATTGCGCGACAGCGCCTCGGCCAGATCGAGTGACGCTTTGACGATCTCGGGGATCTCATCCGTTCGGCTTTCCTCCGCCAGCCAATACATACGGTACGGCAGGAACGCCGCCGCCCGTGAAACAACTGACAGTTCCCGAGGAAAATAACTCAGGGGCAGGGTTTCGCCATCCGGAAAAGGTATCCGCAGCGACGGCTTGGCCGACGCCTCCACAAGGCGATCAAACATGCCTGCTTCATCAAGATCGCGGAGAAACTTCAACTCCCGAGCATCGTCCCGCTCGGAGTCGGGCAATCGCATCGAAAGGCGAGCGAGATCCGGCTCACCTTCGTCGAACACGTCACGCGGCACAAAATCGCCAGGATCGAACGTGATTGTCGAATTACTGATGTCTTCGCCGATGTCGAGAAGGTCGCCCCAGGCATCGGGGTCATCCGGCTGGGCATGGAGCGCCAACTCGTTCAGTTTGGCTCCGTAGTCGGTGCCGCGGACAATCTCCCCGGATTCGACTCGATAAATCAGCCATCCGACCGAGCAGAAGACGGCCGTCACCCCGAGCAACAGCACCCCCCCGACCGCCACGAGGACGAGAGAACGTTTCTTCCATCGCCCGCCTTTGTCCGGCATTCGATCCTTCCCTGAAACACTCATCACGCCTGGCGCTCCATACCCTGATTCGTCCATTCCTTATAACCCCTCATGCCTCGATATGCCTCGGTGCCCTGCCGCCTTCCCCTCACCGCTGCGTGTGAATAATCACACAACGGAATGGCCCGACAGTGCCGTTACCAATAAGTACCGTCACAAAAAAGTGTGCCCCGGAATAGCGACGTCAGACCGGAGCCGCGTCGCGTGAAGAACGCCCATCAACGTTCCCTCACGCACGCGGATCGGCCCGGTTGAAATGCTCGCCTTCAATCGACGCGGGAGATCAGTCCTCGACGCGGCGGAGAACCATCGGGAACGGCATTTCGCCATCATCGTCGCTCATGTCGAGTTCGAGCGCTCCGTTGCGCAGCGTGCCCGTGACCGTATCGCCGGTGTCGCTGGTGATTCTGATGGCCTCGCCGTCGATTGTCCACGTGCCGGTGTCCTGCTCGGTCATGCCCATCATGGTCATGGACATCTCCGCGACACTTTCGTCCCGCAGCACGAGCGTCACCGACATGTCATTGAGGATGTTTGCGAACATCTCCATCTCCGCCCGCTCTTCCGAGTCCTCTTCCAGAGAATCGATATGTTCCTGCACGTCCGCCCGGGCGCGATCCCGATCGAGTTCGTATGTTCCCTGAGCCTGGGCCTCAGCCGTCTGGCCGCAGCCGGTCAGAACGAATGCGCTGAGCATGGCAGCCGCAAGGGCCGCCGCGATGGATGTCGAACGTTGCATTGTCAATCCCCTGTACGTGGTAAGTGGTGTGAAGGCGACCCCGCCTTCGCAGCGGGATGATAGACCAATCGGCCGAACCGGGCCGCATCGCAGGCGACAAAGCGCGGGCCACAACGAAACCTGACCGGCGCAAACAAGACTAATTTCGCACCGACCACGAGCACCCGCGTCGTACTTCGGGTGATCAGATGCGGATGAGAACGTCCTCGCCGTCGACACGAACCTCGTAGGTCTGCAGGTCGTCGTCGGCGGGCGGGCTGAGCACTTCGCCGGTCTGGATCCGGAACGTGGCGAAGTGCAGCGGGCACATGACCTCATCGCCGACAACTTCGCCTTCGCTGAGTGACGCCTCGGCGTGTGTGCAGGTATCGTCCGTGGCGTAGAACTCGCCGCCGAGATTGAACAGGGCGATTCGATGCCCGCCGACTTCAACGCACGTCGCGCCGCCGTCCGGCACGTCACTGGTCCGGGCCACCTTGACGAATTCCGACATGCCGCTTCTCCCTGGATTGTGAATGGCGCGTTTGTGTCGCGCAGCCGCCGCCCGGCCGCGCTTGAGGCATCCTACCAGCCGCACCGCTCCGCCGTCACACCTTTGCACCTTTACCCATCACGGCGAGCAGTGTGTGCCCGCCCGTTGCCGTAAACTACGGCCATGCTCATCACCGGCCGAACCGTGTTGCTCGCGTTATCGGGATTGATGACCGCGGTGGGCATCGTGCTGCTCGCGGTGGAACCGTCCGTGTGGATGTGGGCGGCGATGATCATCGCGGCAGGTGCGGTCAGCATGGCCGTACTGCTGCGATTCCGGCCGCCGCAGCCGCCCCGCAACGACGAATCCGATGACATCCGCGATGTGGATGACGAACGATGCCGGGAACTCATTCGCGGGACGAGTCTGTTCCTGCGTGAGATGCGATACCGGTATTCAGTCCGTTTCGATCGCACCGAGCGTGCGCGGTTCACGATGACGGTCAATAACATGCGGCTGGGGTTCGTCCCCGTCGTCATCAACGACAACCTCTCCGAGCGGCAGGGGTACGGCTACGTCGCCTTCATTCACGACGAGCGGCGGTGGCGCGGCCCGGGATTGCCGTGCGTCGGCGGGCCGGAACAGGCGGTCCAGTACGCAGCCCAGTGCATCACCCCGCTCGATGAGCAGAACCGCCAATCCGACGACGGCGTCGACAACAACGATGACGATAGCGATGATGGCCCGCCGAACAACACGCCATGACAAAACACGTCCTGGCCTCGACGCCATCTGCCCGCAAGGAGCCCGCTTCACATGACTTCGACCGCTTCTGATCGCTGCCGCATCCGTGAACTCGGCATCACCCCCGGCGTCCTGCCGATCGGCTCACTCAACGCCATCACCGATCTGCCCGGCGTGCGCGTCGGCCATGTGACGATCATCGAAGGCGAGTCCATACGAACCGGCGTGACGGCAGTAGTCCCGCACGACGGCAGCATCTTTCACGAGAAACTCCACGCCGGGTACGCGGTCGGCAACGGGCACGGCAAGTGCACGGGACTCATTCAGATCGGAGAGATCGGCCTGCTCGAAACGCCGATCGTGCTGACCAACACGCTCGCGGTCGGCACCGCCGCTCAGGCGATCGTGCGATGGACCATCGACCAGCATGACGACGCCCGATCGATCAACCCCGTCGCCGGCGAATGCAGCGACCGCAAACTCAGCGACATGCGCGCCCTGCGCGTTACGGAAGATGACGTCATCCGCGCGATCAACGCCGCCGAAGCCGGCCCGGTGGCGGAGGGATGCGTCGGCGGCGGGACGGGGACGACCGCCCTCGGCTTCAAGGCGGGTATGGGCACGAGTTCGCGGGTCCTGCCCGCGTCGCTCGGCGGGTGGACGGTCGGGGCGCTCGTGCAGGCCAACTACGGCGGTGTGCTGTCGATCGACGGCCGGCGGCTCGGCGAGCAACTCGGCCGCTACTCCTTTCGCGATGAGATCGAAGGCATCGATTCAGAAAGCCGGGGCGGCGCCGATCGCGATACCGACCCGGATCAGCGCGGCGGGTCGTGCATGATCGTCCTGGCGACCGACG
>SLJD01000153.1 GCA_007135295.1 Phycisphaerales bacterium | reverse complement strand
GGCGTGGGCGGCGGCGTCGACGAGCGATCGCGCCCGGTCTATTGATCCGTCATGATTGACGCCGATTTCCGCAATAACATATGGCGGAAAACCGGGGCCAACCGGTCGGCCGCCGATTGTCAGCACCGGATCGGCGTGACGTTTTGCGTCCATCACATGCGCCCTTCCACCGATTCCAGCATCGCATCAGTCGCTGCGCCGACTTCCGTCCGGTTGCGAAGGAGCTGCGCTTCGGCGACATCGAGGTCGACGGCTGTATCGACATCCACAACTGGGCCGGGTGAGACGATTCCACGCCGATCTTTGCCGAGGAACGCGTGGGGCTGACCGTCGACGACCGTCTGAAGACTCGCCCGCGTGACGGCGATCACGCCACCATCGGGAATGTACGCCGGCGGCAGATCCTGTCGGCGGTAGACCGTGTTCGGCGTCCACGGCGAGACCGCCCCGCTGCCGTCAAGCGTGACCATCCAGTACGGGTGATGCTTGCCGACCTCGCTGTACGACTGCACGCTATCGGCGTGCGTGGCACGCAGGGTTCGTACGGCCTGATCGATCAGCCCCGCCGGCCGAACCGGTACGTTGGCGTAGAGGATGACAATGAGCGCCGCGCAACTGCTGCTCGCGTAGACCGCGTGACGAACGGCCGCGTCGACTGTGGCGTTATCACCGGCAAGATCGATCGGCCGATCAATGACTTCAACACCGCGGTCGCGGGCCGCCCGGGCGATGGCCTCACCATCGGTGGAAACGAGAATCCGGTCGACGGATGCGGCTGCTGCGGCTGCTTCGATCGTGTGAGTCACCATGGGCCTGCCCGCGATGACACGACCATTCTTGCCGGCAAGCCCCTTGCTGCCGGCCCGGCCGATGATTACCGCAAGAACGTCTTCGGCGGCCTTGTCGCTCACGGCAAAAGCACCCCAGGCCATTCGTTGCGCTCCGCAGATTCAAACCGACGCCTGCGTTTGTCATACAGGTCGCGCCAGCGATCGATGACGCTATCGCCGGGTGTGATGCGGCCGACCAGATTGTCACCGGCGACATCGCGCTCGTCGATTGGCACGCCGCCGTCGCTGTGAACGACCATCCGCCGCAGCAATTCCCGCCGCTCGACGCGATCGGTCCAGTTCGTGTGGGTGAATGTCGATTCGTCCGCTTCGAGGCCGCGGGCGGAGGTCGGCACGCCTTCAATGACTGCCGCGCCGAGCAGCCGCATCCACCGGTCGTAGAACGGATGCAGATCATCGATTGTTGGGGGGCATCGCTGCATGCGCGGAACGATCCAAGGCAACTGCAACGCATTCGCCGCCCGGTATGTGCCGAACGCTCGCCGCCGGCCTGCAAGGTATTCGATGTTCTCGAGCACACAACGGAAGTCCGACTCGCCGCCACCGAGCATCGCTTCATATGTGGCGGCGCGGTCGGCGTGCAGGTCAATGCTGATGACGTCGGGCTCGGCGCTGATCAATCGATCTGTTGTCGCGCGGTCGACTGCCAGCTCGGTCCGGACGTGAACGGCAACGGCTCCGGCCTGTTTCGCTGCGGCAATCATCTCATCAAACATCGGGTGCTTCAACGGATCGCCCACGCCGGCGAATGTCACTACGGTACGCGCCGGTTCGCGCAGACCGGCGAAAAGCGCATCGAACAACTCACGCGACATGGCGGAGCGTGTGATGGCGCGACCGTTGGGATTGAGCGATCGCATAAACCGACCGGAACCGGCGCGTTCGGTCGTCAGTTCGATGATCAGGTGTTCCGGCTGGCTGCGCAGCGCCTGTTCATCAGCCTGCTCGCACGCGGCGACGGCGTCGAGCGGTCCGGCTTCGGGGCATTCCCGGAGCAGTCGGTCGAAGACGTCGATCCGGCCGGGCGTGTCCGCGGTCATGCGGGCGAGACTGCTGCGCAAAAGCGGATCGACGGGCATGTTCGCTTCGCGGGCGATGGGGTCCGGCTGGGCGAGGTGCGGCAGGTAGCCGAGCATCGCGCCGGCGGTGCAGTTGCGTGAACGGCTGGTCAAATCACCGACCACCCGCCGCGAAACGAGGCACGCCCCGGAGCCGGGCGCGGCTTGCGTAAACATGAACCCAAGCTGCTTCGGAACGCGACGATGGCGGTCAACCATTGCGTCAACGCCGCTTTCGGATTCGATATCCACCAGCGGCCAGTCCGGGCCGACGAGCACGGCCGCGTCAGCGTGATGCTGTTCCAGCACCTCTGTCAGCAGCGGCGGGTTGAACAGTTCGTCATAGATGCTCATGCCGCCGATGCCGCCACGCCACGCCGTTGGCGAGAAGGCGCGGGCGACCGCCAGGGCCGGCATCTCGTCGCCGAGCGGCCGGCCGCCGATGTCGTGGATCTCGATCGGCAGGTTGATGGCCTCCCGGTTGATGAGTGATTCCACGTGTTCCCGCGAGTTGGTCACAAGGACGATCCGATCGAGGCGTCGACTGTGGCTGACGCGCTCCAACGTCGCCTGAAGCACCGACCGGCCGGCGATGCTCGCGCTGAGATCACGCGGGCGGCCGAGGCCGTCGAGTTCGAGGTCGACCGGCACGACGCCGATCACCCGTACCGGTCCTGCTGCATCGCCGTCGTCACCTGCCACGTCGAGCACTTCATCGATCGTCGGCGAGGACGCGCCCGGCGCGTGCTCGACGGTAGCGGCGACTGATTCGGCGCCGTCGAGAACGGCGATCGTTTCGTCGATTACGCGCTTCATCTCGTCTGCCGCGTGGCCGGTCCATTCGACATTGATGAGGTCGCGTTCAATCTGCTTCGCCTGGCGTTGTCTGGGTTCGAGCTGCTGCTGCATGTCAAGCCGGCGATCGGCCCGGAGTCGTTTGTACGCGGCCAACTGGTTCATGGAGTCGAGCAGGCGGAACGTGTCCATACGCTGCTTGACCTCTTTGCGATGCACAGCAAGCTTCTCGAACAACCTGTTGACGCGCGGCTGGTCGTCGACGTGCTCGCTCATTTGCGTAAGCAGTTCGTGCGACTTTCTCGACGCCCGGGCGATGACGTCGATGTCGCGGCGTATTCCAACAAGCCGCTGGCGCGCCTGCGCGAGTCGGCTGTGGTCCGTTGCCGGCTCATCACACGTCAGCGGCGGAAGCGGGCGCGTGGCGAACCGATCGAGCACTTCCGTGAGCTGCATCGTCTGCACGTGCTGCTTGGCGATACCGCCTTCCGTCGCGTCGATGATACGGATGCCTTCGCGCTGATACTCGGCAAAGTCACGTTCGAACTGCTGCAGGTACGTCAGCATCTGCACGTCGGCGAAGATCGACCGGCCGTGCACATCCTTTCGTTCGCTGAGGTGGTTGCGGTGGCGCATGATGCGCTGCCATTCCATCATCTCAACGGTGTTGAACGGGCCGAGCTCCGGCGCCCAGACGTCGTGGATCGCGTTGCCCGGCGCGTAATACAGCCCGTCGGTAAAGCCGAGGTCCTGGCCGATCAGCGTGATCGGATCGCAGCCGAGGAACCGCGCAAGGTACACCGCGAGATGCGCGACGGTCGCACCGTTCGGCAGTTCGCCCATCTCGCGCTTCAGCGGCCCGAGCAGGCGGTCGAGGAACCCCGCGCTGAAGCACCGCACCACGCCCGGGAATGAATCGAGGATGACGGGGTTGGCCTTTGGGTCGGCGATGAGGGTCGCGCCTTCGACATCCTCAGCGGTCAACTCCTCATAGAACCGCTGCGAAATCCGGTGGTAATCCAGCGCGGTGACAAAGTGCGGCTTGACCCCCATGGCGAGCAGAGGCTTGAGGGTCGTCTGCACCGCGATGATCACGCACCGGTCGCGAACGCCCGGCTCGGCAAGCCGGGCAATATTGCGCTGCAGGCTCGGCCCCGCAGAGACGATCACCGCCGGATGCCCCGCGGCCACGCCCTGCAATGGCGCCACGCCTGGGCCGGCGACGTAATGATGGAGGTTGAGCATCTGATTGCGCACCGTGTCGACGGAGCGCAGCAGCGTCGTCACCATCGTGGTGCGGCAGGTGTCGACATAATCGCGGAAGAGCGCGGTCACCTGCCCGCTCATTTCACCAAGTCGCGGGCGGCTCGGCGGATGTTCAAGAAACTCAAGCCCCATGACCACCATCGACTCCGCCCCGAGCATGGCGGATGAGAGTCTCGCCCGGTCACCCGGATCTGTCAGGATGATGACGTTCGACTGCTCGATCCACGCCGAGTGATCGACCCGCTCCAAGACCGCCCGCAGCAGGGCGAGGTCCGGCTCAAAAACGATGACGGCTCCACGCTTGCCCATCTGCTCAGCAAGGACACGGACGTGATAGCCGACCCCGAAACCCATCACGACGATGACCGGATGCTCGACGAGATCGACGCGATCAACCAGTCGCCGGGCTTCCTCCATCGGTCGGTGCCGGCTTGCGAGCGACCGGCCCCGGGACGTTGCGGAGAGCGGCCCCTCCGGTGTCTTGACCCATTGGCACTGAGCCGGTTCGGACGAAGTCCGTTCGAGTTGATCCGCGAGGTCGCGGTTCTGCCGTCGCAATGCGGCGAGGTTCGTCGCGAACACTTCGGGCGGGGCGGCTTTTGTGGCGGGGGCGGCTGCCTGTGTCATCCGGGCCGTTTCCATCAAGCAAGCGTGGTCGAACCGGCCGACTGTCCGGGTCTGAGCAGGCGCCGCGCACCGCAACCGCCGCCGGACCACCGGCCGTATCATGCTCATCGGACCATCCTTCGCGAGAACTGCAACAATGCCCGACCCGCCCACCGTCAATATCTTTACGCGATATATTCTCGAAAACCCGTGGCCGATCGGGCTCGCGCTGCTTGGCGTCGCGGCCGGGCTGCTCTGGCTCGGGCTGCGGGAAGGGCTGGCCAACCGCATCAAGTTGGGGGGAATCTTCGCGCTCGTCAGCGCCGGCGTCATCGCCACCGGACAGATCGTCACCACCCCGGCGGAACACGGCCGATCGGTCACCCGGCAGTTCGTCGACGCCGCCGCCGAGCAGCGTCTCAACGAGGCGGAAGCCTTGCTCGCCCCGGATGCGATGCTCGGCCTCGGCTCGCCGACGAACCCCGGTTTCGACCGCAACACGCTCACATCCGCCATGCAGCAGTTGCGCGGGCGGTACGCGATCGACTGGCACCAGATCACGACGCTCAACGCGTACACCCGTGAGGATGATCTCGCGGAGATCCATATGACCATTCTCGTGCAGTCCCCGGGCACACGCCCGATCCGCTCGCGGTGGGTCATCCATGTCAACCGCCAGCCCGATGACGACTGGCTGATCAACCGCATTACCTGCATTTCAATCAACGACCGCGAGCCGCGTGAACGCTGGTTCCGGTAAGCGGGCTCCATTGCGGCAGCCGCCTCATACCCACCTCAGAAATTACGCACCGATCGGCTGAGGGACATCGCTCCGGGCTGATGCGCGGGGCTGCGGTCGGGCTCATGCGCCGTGCTTGTCGTACCATGTCCGACCATGGCCGAGTCCGCGAGTCCATCCACTTCGATGCCCGGGGCGGATCCCGCTGCCACGACGTCATCGCCGATCGGGTTTGACGATCGGCTTCTGATCGATGCGGCCCGGCGGCTGCGCTCGGGCCGGGACGACGCGATCGACGACACGCCGGCGGTCGAGAAGGCCGCTCACGGCGGGGGCGCTTTCGAGCAGCGGCTTGTCCGCTGGGCGTCGCTGTTGTCCGGTTCTGACGACCTGCGCGACTCACTGGACCGGCTTGGGCGAATCATGCAGCTTGTCATCATGGCTGCGCTGGTCGTGGCGGCCATCACCGGCGTCGCGGCAGCGCGCGGCGGGCTGGCGATCGGCCGTGACGAGACCACAAATGTGTTCGCCCTGCTGCTTGTGCTGCTCGGTGTGCAGACCGTTCTGCTGGTGGCATGGCTTGTGGTTATGCTGATCCGTCCGAATGCGATACGACATGGCTCGCTCGGGGCGGCGGTCGTCTCAGCACTGTCCGCCATCGTGCGCCGGTGGGCGTCCGGCCGGACCGACGCCGCCGCGGCCGGCGCGTACCTGCACATTCACAGCCGCGGCCCAATCGCCCAATGGATGCTCAGCGCCATCAGTCACGGCATGTGGTTGACGTTCAACGCGACGGCACTTGCCACGCTGCTGATCTTCCTGACAACGCGGCAGTACACGTTCGTCTGGGAGACGACGATTCTTTCTGCGCCAGCGTACGAACAGATCACGCGAAGCCTGGCGACGCCCCTCGATGCCGCTGGCGTACCGACACCTGGCCGCGAGGATGTGGCCGCGACGCGCTGGCCCGATGTGCGCGATGAGGGTGACGCACGCCGTGC
>SLJD01000064.1 GCA_007135295.1 Phycisphaerales bacterium | reverse complement strand
GCCGGCAGGAGGCGCAGCCGCGTGGCGGAACATTTCACCCCATCGGGAGAGAATTGCGGAGACACTCCGCCGCGGCCGGCCATGGACCGGTGGATGCATGATGATGACGCCCGCGACCTGGCCGGCGCGCAAGCCGGCGACGCCGAGGCGTTCGCCCGGCTGTATGACCGGCATTCGGCGGTGGTTCTGTCGCTGTGTCGTCAGCATGCCTCGTTTGACCCCGACGACGCGCTGCAGGAGACCTTCATCCGTGCGTACCAGCGACTCCATCAGGTGGACCGGCCGGACGGCCTGCGGTCGTGGCTGTACGCGATCGCCCGGCGGGTCTGTTCCGAACGGCGCCGCGCCGCCGGCCGCCGCAGCCGACACGAGGCCGAAGCCGTGAACCGCCGCCCGGACCCGATTGAGCACGACGGCGTCGACGGCTCACCGCCACGCTCGGCCGAGCGTCATGAAACGCTCGACCGGCTCGGCGTCGCGCTCGGCGAACTGCCGGAGGACGAGCGGCTGGCGATCCACCTGTATTACCTCGACGCCGACCCCGTGACGGCCGCCCGGCAGGCGCTGGGGATTTCCCGAAGCGGGTTCTACAAACTGCTCAACCGGGCGCGACGCCGCCTCGCGGGACTGCTGGACGGCAGCGCCTCGACGACGGCCCCGGGCCCGGCGACGCAGGAGGCCAGAACGCCATGACCGACCGCACACGCCCCCCTGATCACCACGACGCCCCGCCGCCGCGCGATGAACTCGATGACCTGCTGCGCCGCTGGCACGCGGACAACCGCGACCGCGCGGCGTCGGCCCGCACCGCGCTGATGGACCGGATCGCCGCCGAGTCGGCTGACGCGCCGCAGCGGTCGACCGTCGATGCCCGCTCAGACCATGACAACGCTTTGGCTGACAGCCGCTCCTCGCGCCGGCGGGCGCTCGTGGCGGTGCTCATGCTTCGGAGGTTCGCTATGCACCGGATGACTCACCTTGCCGCTTCGCTCGTCGTGCTCGTCGCGCTCGCGACACTGCTTCTGCCGGTGGGGGACTCCGGCCGACTCGCTGCCGCGGACGACATCATCATGGTCCCGGAAGGCGGGCGGCTTGATGCGCTCGATGAGCGCGGCGGGCTGATCGGCCCGTGCCCCCTTGAGCACACCGATGTCGACGTTGAGATCAGCGGCCACTTCACCCGCGTCAACGTCTCCCAGCGGTATACGAACCACTATGACGAGACGATCGAAGCGGTCTACACCTTCCCGCTCAGCCACCGGGCGGCGGTCGATCGCATGACGATGACGGTCGGCGACCGCGTCATCGAAGGCGAGGTCCGGCAGCGCGACGTCGCCCGGCAGGTTTACGAATCCGCCCGCGACCAGGGGCACGTCGCGTCGCTGCTCGAACAGGAGCGGCCGAACATCTTCACGCAGTCCGTGGCGAACATCGAGCCCGGCGCGGAAGTCGTCATCGAGATCAGTTACGTCGAAGTCCTCGAATCGGTGGACGGCGAGTACCGGTTCGACTTTCCCATGGTCGTCGCGCCGCGGTACACGCCCGGCTCGCCGACCGGCGCGGCATCCCGCCCGGATCCATTGCCGGACCATCTCGAGAATCGCGGGCTCTAGAATCGCGGCCTGGAGGAGCGCGGGCTGGACAAACGCCGGGGGGTGGTGCTGCGCGGGCCGGCGACGCTTGAAGCGCAGATGACCGATGACATGACCGCCGACGCGCTGCCATCGTCCGGCGTGCTGTACCGTCTGCTCCGCCATGCCGTTCCGATTCACCAACCGCCGCAGTGGACGGTCGACCACGATGACCTGACTGACGCCCCGGTCGCGACGGTCCGGGGCGTGACGCGGCGCGGCCACATGCAGCAGGCGCAACTCAGCATCGGCAATATCGACGGCGTGTCGGTTGGCGACCTGTTCTACATCGAAGGTGCGCGGAGCCAGCTCGTCGCCCAGGCCCGCGTCATCAGCGTCAGCGACGAAAGCGCCCTCGCGGACCTGGCCTACGCGTACACCCGCGACGTGCCGGCTGTCGAAGTCGGCATGGACGTCTACCGATCGAAGACAGTCGAGGATGGGCGCCGCACCTGGACCGAATTCACCGCGCGGTATGCCGACGACGCGAAAGAAGCCGGCGTGATCTACGACGACGGCACGGGCGTCATCGGCGGCCGGTGGTTCCTGGCGGACCTGTCGTCGATCGATGACCCGGCGGGCGGCTTCGCTTCCCCGACGGACCAGGTGCCCGACGCCGACCGCGTCACGCCCATGCCGAACCATCCCGAGCACCGCGCCGGCCACGATATCTCGGTGTCCGTGTCGATCGACACCGGCGGGCCGGGCATTCGGGAGATTCGCTCCGAAAGCCACGACATCGTCCGCGACGACCACGAGACGCGCGACGACGGTATGCCCCGGCGGACCACTGTGTCCCTCGACGCCGGCCGGGACATCCCCAACCGCGACTTCCGTCTGAAGTGGTCGCTGACGAGCGAATCGATCGAGGAAGCGATCTTCACCCACACCGGCGACTACGGCGACGGGGCCAATGGCTTCTTTACGCTCATCCTTCAGCCGCCGGACCGCGTTGACGACGCCGACGTGCGGCCGCGCGAATTGATCTTCGTGCTCGACAACTCCGGTTCGATGCGCGGCCGTCGGGCGATCCTCGATGAAGGTGGCACGTCCGCGCTCGACGCCGCCAAGGATGTTCTGTCGCAGGCGATCGACACGATGCGTCCGAGCGATCGCTTCAACGTCATCAGTTTCAATCACACCCTCGACACGCTGTGGGACGAGCCGCAGCCGAACTCCGCCGAGAACCGCGGCCGGGCGCAGCAGTACGTCGAGGATCGGCAGGGAGGCGGCGGGACCGAGATGCGAAACGCCGTCTACCGCGCCCTGCACGCCGGCCCGTTCGCCGACCTCCGCGAGTCCGATCGGCGGACGTCGATCACGCCGATGCAACTCGCGAACCTGCCCGCGGACGGCCGGGAGGTCCGCGTCACAACGCCGATGTCTGATATCCGCCTGCTCGGTCAGGTTCGGCATGCTGACGGCTGCGATCGGCAGTTTCTTCTCGATGCCGGCGGCGTGCAGATCACGCTCGAATCACAGACGACGTTCCCCGATATCAATCGCGATGAGGATGTGATTCTCAGCGGGCAGTGGGTGACGCGCGGCGGGCATCGTCTCTTCAAGGTGCGCAGCGCGCGATTTGCGGACGAAGCCGACGATGACGACCCGATGCGCATCGTGCTGTTCGTCACCGATGGGTTGGTCAGCAACGACGCAGCGATCATCGACGCCGTCCGCCGGCACGCCCATGAAACGCGGATGTTCACGATCGGCATGAGCCAGGCGCCGAACCGGCACCTGCTCGATGAGATGGCCCGCGTCGGCCGGGGGGCGTCGGATTACGTGCTGCCCGGCCAGGATGTCGAGCCGATCGTCGGACGCTTCGCCGACCGCATCGCCACGCCGGTGCTGACCGATATTGAACTCGACTTTGACGGGTTGTCAGTCAGCGATGTGCGGCCGTCGGCTGAGCACCTGCCCGACCTCTTCGACGTCCAGCCGCTGGTGATTCACGGCCGGTACGACGAGGCGGGCGAAGGCGCGCTGACGATTGGCGGCCGAACCGGTGCGGGCCGGTATGAGCGCACGATTGATCTGACGCTGCCCGAGCGCGAACCCCGCCATGACACCATCGCCACGCTCTGGGCGCGCCAGGCCGTCGCCGAGCACATGCGTGAGGGCGAAGTGGATCGCATTGTGGAGCTCGGCGAACGGTTCAGCATCATGACGCAGCACACGAGTTTCGTGGCGGTGGAGAAGCAGCGCGTCGTGATCGACGGCGAGGCGCGCCTCGTGCGCGTGCCGATTGAGTACCCGAAGGACATGTCATGGGAGGGGGTCTTCGGCGATGATCAGGTCCGCGCCGCCAATCAACATGATGCGGGTGGCTTCCGCCGTCGCTCGACAGTCGATCGAAGCGCCAACGGGGTGAAACTGTCGAGCGAATTGCTGCCTGTTCAGCCGGCTCCCGCGCCGCGCGCCCCGGCCGAGCCGATGACGGCGCCGTCGGCCGCGCCTGCCGAAGCGGAACCCGCCGAGGAATCCGGCCCGTTCCGCAGTTCTGGTAGGGGCGGCGGCGGTGGTGGAGGTTTCGGTGGTGGCGGCGGTGGCGGCAGCGTAGGAGGGAGCATCGCGGACGTCGATCGTCGGGATGGTCACGCGCGGGAGCGTCAGGCCATCGATCGCCGCCGTGTCCACCATGACACGTTGCGCGTGCTGGAACTCTCTGACAGCGATGCCCGCGGAGGCGCAGCCGTCTACTCGATCACGATCCCGCCGATTGATGACGTCGACATGGCAATGCGGCTGGAAGCGGCTCTGTCGAGCGACGGGCGGTTTGGTGAACAGGCCGGCGTGGTGCTCAACGTGGAGCGATACGGCGCGGTGTCGATCGGCGTGGTCGAGCCGCTGCGCAGCGCCATCAGCAGGCACCTCGAAGAGTTGGGCGAACCATCGCAGAGCGAAGCGCAGCGACGCCGGGCGTTTGAAGCCCTGATCGACGCCATCGAACAGCATCAGTCGGATGTGCAGCGGGATCTCGTGTTGCGGCGGCGGCTCGCGCCGGAACTCCGCGCGATGCTCGACGCTGACGAGGGGCCGGAAACGCTACACGTCTCGGTGCTGCTGGTTGATGTTAGCGATGAGTCGGTGGACGCCGTCGAGCAGGCGGGGCTGTCGGTGGTGGACGTCGCCGGGTCGCGCTGGTTCGTCGTCGGTCGGATCGAACGCGATCGGCTCGTTGATCTCGCGCTGGCCGATCCGGTCCGCCGCGTCGAGCCGGTGCAGTGACCGCGTCGCGCGAAAAGCGCATGGCAACGTTCGTCATGGTTCGTCACGGATGGCCTGAACGCCCCGGTCAGGTCGCCGGCTCGCCGCCGCGGATGTAGTCGACCATGTGGCCGAGTTCTTCGAGATCGACCGACCGGCCTTTGCGGCCTTCTGCCTTGGCCATGGTGAGGACGGTGTCGACGAGTTCGCCGTCGGGCTCAATCTCAAGCTGCGCCAACGCCCATTCAATGGTGCTGCGGCCGGACATGTGATCGATGGCGATGTCGCGCGTCCGGCCGACGAGTGACGGGTCGAGACTTTCGTAGTGCGTCGGATTCTTCAGCGCTGCATTCGTATGCACGCCGGCGCAGTGCGTAAACGCGTTGGCGCCGACGATCGGGCTGTTCGGCGGGATCGCCATGCCGCTGTGCATGCTCACGAGCCGGTACAGATCGGGCAGGTGCGTCAGATCCCACGGTTCGCCGGCGTCGAAGTCGGCGCGGAGGACGGTCATGACGGTGGCGAGGTCGACGATACCCGCCCGCTCGCCGAGCCCGAGCACAGTCGCGTCGATGATCTCCGCCCCGGCCCGCACGCCGCCGAGCGCGTTGGCCAGCGCCACGCCGCGGTCGTTGTGGCAGTGGACGGCGATGGTCGGCTGCACCCCGCGCTGATCGAGTTTCTCCCGCAGCCGTGAGACGTAGTCGTACATGTCGCGCCCCGGCACGCCGGGCATCATGTATCCGGTGGTGTCGGCGATGCTGATGATGTCCGCGCCGGCGTGAGCTGCGGCGGCCGCCGCATCGACGACGTGCTCGATACTCGAGCGGACGGTGTCTTCCGGCGTGTAGCGGACGATCAACCCCGGGCGCTGCTCCTTGGCGTAGGCGATCGCGTCTTCAATGCCGCTGACCGCCTGGGCAAGTTCCTTGCGGAAGACGCCTTCGAGTCGGTCCTTTGAGACGCAGTAGAAGATCCCGAGAAAACCCACCCCGCATTCAAGGGCGGCGTCGACGTCCGGCTTGAGCGAACGGGAATGGGCGGCGATGTTCGCCCGGAACCCCCGGCCGGCAAGATGGGCGACCGCCTCGCGGATCTCCGGGTCGACCGCGGGGTGGCCGGCTTCGATGAAATCCACGCCGACCCGGTCAAGCATGCCGGCGATCGCGGACTTGATGTGCGGGGGAAAGCAGATGCCCGGCGTCTGCTCACCTTCGCGAAGGGTGGTGTCGAGAATTCGTGCCATGAAAGTGCCGGATAGGAAGTCAGTTCAGGTTGAACGGTTGGGAGAGTCTACTCGAACCGGATGAAGCGCGGGAAGCCGCCTCCGAAGCCCGCGCACCGTGAACATGAGACCACCGGCCTGATCCGACTCTGGTCCGTGTGAAGCCACCAATCGTCCGCAAGAAGAAGAAAAGTCTTGGATCGTGAGCGGCGGATCGATATTCTGAAGATTCGCAAAATGTGCGGCGGCTGGCAGAACGCCTCGGTC
>SLJD01000328.1 GCA_007135295.1 Phycisphaerales bacterium | reverse complement strand
GACGTCGATCACGGCGTCGGCCAGTCCGCGGTACGTGGGTTCCCGTCGGGCGAGAACTCGCCCGATTTCCGCCGCCGGGTCGTCGCCGGTCAAGCTCGGCCGGTCGCCCGGATCGGCTGTTAGTCTCGCCTGAAGCGTCTGCGGTGTTGCGCGGAGATAGATCACCTTCGTTCGGCCTTTGGCCTGCCCGCGACGGATGGCGTCGGCAATCTCATCAACCATCACCGCCCCTCCGCCGAGCGCGATGACAACAGGTTCCGTGATGGCAAGACATTGCGCGAACGCATCCCGCTCGGCACCGCGCCACGCCGGTTCGCCGCCGGTCTGCCAGACATCATGCACAGTCGCCCGGCCGGTGATCGAAAGGGCGAGATCATCGAGGTCGATGAACGTTCGATCGAGGCGTTCACATAATAATCGGCCGATCATGGACTTGCCGACGCCGCGCGGCCCGGTGAGCAGCAGATGTTCTGAAGGTGGGGTCATACGTAACTCGTTGCTTGTCCGTTCGCTCGCGCCAGTTCCGCCCACTTTGACCGGCTTGGCCAGATTGTTGACGATGTGGAAATCATGGTCGTGCTCGCGGAAAAAGTGTGATCATTCTGGACAATTGGTGATTGTCAAACGGTATGCAGGTCGCCATCATGTCACCGGGATGTGGAGAAGGGACGACCATGCAATACGATCAACGGACCGAAGCGTGGCTGTGGACACAGGGACGGGCAGAAACGTTTACGGTCGAGGATGCTCGCCGCCTGCTCCCGTATCTCAGCCGCATCGTCAGCGACGCGCAATCGGCGTATCACAATGCCAAGCGTCTACGCACCTTGTTGAAAGTGGTCACCGACCGTGTTCGACGGACGGAACTGCTGACAGATCTGACGGCTTTCCTTCGCCGACTCGACGCAGCGACGGATGAATGCAACGCCGTCGGCGCGACGATCGTAGACCTCTCACGAGGGACGGTTGCGATACCGGCCCGGACGGATGACCACCGCCCGGTGACGCTCATCTGGCGAATCGGCGAGCCAATGACGATGCCGTGGATTGAAGTGGACTCAGTCACCGTCACATTGCGGCCCGCATCGTCCGTCGCCTCTGTCGACGCGTTGAACGATACAGTGCCACCGCCCCAACCACCGGACAGCGATCCGGCAACGTGCTGCCTGCGAAAGTAATCTTCGTCAGGCGGCGCGATAGAGATGGCCGGTGCCGAGATAGCGGAACAGTCGGATCCGGTCGCGCGGGGTCCTGAACTCCGTGATACGAACGGCCATCCGGCACGGGCCGGGATCGTCCGTATCGTCATGGGCCCAGACCACTTCGCCCGTAAACTCCAGTGGCTCATCCACGCCCGGAAGCGTCACGGAGAGGTCCAGCCGGCGGCCCGGCTCGCAACGTTCATCCAACTCCAGGCGCAGGCCCGCCTCACTCACGTCATAGGCGTGCCCGACACTGTGTCCGATGCTCGATCCATCGCGCCACCGCGCCCGGACCGAGGTGTACATCGGGGCGAGTCTGAAGCGCTCGTGAGCGCGACGGTTCATGATGCTTGTCTTGCCCATTGCAGGTTCCCACATCCTGGTGGCGGCGGTCGGTCAAGCGAAACTGCTGTGAATATCGGCCGCTGACCGGATCGCCTTGACCCTGAAACGCGAACATCATCCCTTCGGACGATTGCAGCACGCTCCACATGTATTGTGAATCAGATCGTGCCGGAAGCCAGTCGAAGATCAACTTTTCTCATGCGGTCCTCAGCCGCCGACATCTCCACCCATGACCAGCGTGCCGCCGTGCTCACGCCGCACGAAAGCAACCCCGGGCTGGCAAGGGAGTTATCTGCGTCTACCGAGACACCGGGCGCTCCGGGCAGGTCATCGCCCGACCCTTCAGCGTCCCCCTTCCCGCCTCAGCCGTCTGCTGGGCAAATCTGCATAATTGTCCGTTTGATCTCATTCGACCGTCTTCCGGACAAGTCTCTGAAAGGTATGCACGTGCATGTCATCCAGGATCCTGACCAGGCCCCGCTCGATCCTCTGCTCAACCGTACGATCGCGGTTCTCGGCTATGGCAACCAAGGCCGGGCGCACGCGCTGAACCTGCGGGACAGCGGTCTGCGCGTGATCGTCGGCAACCGACTTGGCCGGCCACGGGCCGAGCAGGCCCAGACCGAAGGGTTCGCCGTTCACTCGATTGCGGACGCGGCCGAGCAGGCGGACCTCGCCATCATGGCCCTGCCTGACGAAGTGCAGCCGGACGTCTACGCCTCCTCGATTGCCGGGCACCTGCGCCCCGGCACGACACTCGGGTTTATTCACGGCTTTTCGATCCATTACCGGCTGATCGAGCCATCGCCCGAGTCTGCAGTTGTCATGGTCGCACCGAAAGGCCCGGGCACGACGTTGCGTGAACTGTACACCCGTGGTCGCGGGCTGCCCGCCCTCCTCGCCATCGAACAGGACGGGCCGAACAGCGATGGCCGGGCCCTCGCTCTGGCGTGGGCTGCCGGGATCGGCTCGGCGCGGGCGGGAATCATCGAGACGACCTTCGCAGGCGAAACAGAGACGGACCTGTTCGGCGAGCAGGCAGTACTCTGCGGCGGGATAGGGCGGCTGATCCTTGCTGCGTTCGAAACGCTCGTGGACGCCGGCTACCCGCCTGAGTTGGCGTACATCGAATGCTGCCACGAGGTCAAGCAGGTGGCCGACCTGGTCTATCGCGAAGGATTGGCGGGCATGTACGAACGGATCAGCAACACGGCCGCGTTCGGGGCGCACGTTGCCGGGCCACGAGTCATCGACAGCCACGTCCGCCGACAGATGAGCGATGTGCTCGCCGATATCCGCAATGGCACGTTCGCGCGGTCGCTTCGTGACGACGCCCAGGCCGAATTTGAATGGTTTCGCAATCAGCAGGAGCAAGCCGCCTCGCACCCGATCGAGGAGGCCGGCCGATCGGTCCGGGCGCTCATGCCATGGCTCGCGGAGGGGCATTCGTCGAGATCGCCGGGCGCTCAGTCGTCAACCCAAGCCGGTTCATGAATGTTGACCTCCCACGATGAGATGATTCAAGCCCGGCCCGGTCATTCCGGGCTTTCTCCATCGGAATCAAGATGCTCCAGCAGCCGGGCTTCGTCCCAAACCACAACGCCGAGTTGCTCGGCTTTGTCGAGCTTCGAGCCGGCTTCGTCGCCAGCAATGACAAGGTCTGTTTTCTTTGACACCGAGCCGGTCACTTTGGCGCCGAGGGATTCAAGCCGCTCCGCGAGTTCCGGACGGGTGAACGATTCGAGCGTCCCGGTGAGAACGATCGTTTTCCCGGCAAACGGTGAATCCGCGGCTGTTTCCTGCGCCTGATAGAGCGGACTGGTCAGATCCACGCCGACTTCCTTCAGGCGACGGAACGTCTCGCGGCCCTGCTCGGACTGCAGAAACGTATGCAAAGCAGCGGACATCACCTCGCCGAAGTCCGGCAGCGCGCGGAACTCGTCTTCACTCGCTTCCAGCAGCGCATCGGCGTCGGGGTAATGCCGGGCCAGTGTCTTCGCCGCTGTTGCACCGATGTGTCGGATGCCGAGCCCGGCCAGCACGCGGGCCAAACCGCGCGATCGGGCGGCATCAATGCCGTCGCAGAGATTCCTGACCGACTGTTCACCCATGCGCTCGAGATCGAGCAACCGGTCGCGCTGCTCGTCGAGGGTGAAGACATCGGCAAAGTGCCGGACCAGGCCCGCATCGACGAGTTGATCGACCACTTTCTCGCCCATGCCGTCGATGTCCATCTGGTTGCGGCCGACGAACCATTTGAGTTTCTCGCGGAACTGCTCGGGGCATTCGGGGTTCGTGCAGAACAGCCGCGGCCCGTCTCGTTCGACGGCACCGTCGCATGAAGGGCAGCGCGCGGGCGGCTCGACCGCTTGAGTGTTCTTCGGTCGCTTGTCCTCAACAACGCGCACGACCTGCGGAATGATCTCGCCGGCTTTTTCGATAACCACGGTATCGCCGACGCGAATGTCCTTGCGGTGAATCTCCTCGATGTTGTGCAGGGTGGCATGCTGCACGGTCGTGCCGGCGATGAAGATCGGCTCCATCGTCGCGCGGGGGGTAAGCGTGCCGCCCTTGCCGACCTGCCAGTCGACCCGGAGCAGTTTCGTCGTGCCCTGCTCCGCCGGGTACTTGTACGCAATGCACCATCGCGGGGCCTTGCTCGTCGCGCCGAGTTGCTGCTGCTGATCGAAGTGGTCGATGCGGATGACCATCCCGTCGACGCCGTACTCAAGCTCCTCACGCTGGCGTTCGAACTGCTCGACGGCGTCGATGACCTGCTCGAAGGTTTCGCAGAGCATGACGTGGCGGCTCGCCGGCACACCAAGGTCGTGGATGCGACGCAAATACGCTGAGAACGTCTCCACGTCGTCCATCCCGCGCACTTCTCCCCGGCCGTGGGCAACGAAGTTCAGCCGGCGGTGGGCGACGACCCTGGGGTCGAGCATCTTGAGCGTCCCGGCGGTTGCATTACGGGCGTTGGCGAATGGCGTCTGGCCGGCGGTGCGGCGCTCGCCTGCGGGGATTTCCGGCGGTTGCTCAGCATCCCCGTCGCCGCCGTACAGCTCGACGGTTTCGAAAAGCGCCTCCGCCGTGTCGCGTACGTCGCCGCCCCATCCCGTCGAAATTTCACGAAGCTGCTCGACGTGGCCCGCCGTGACCCGGCAGCCATGGATCCGCACGCTGTTCTCAAGCTTTTCCAGCCGCTGCTTCTGCATAGTGCTGTGGCGGTCGGGCTTTTTCTCCCGGCGCTCGGCATCAAGAATCAGCTCGACAATGTTCTGCTGAACCGCAGTGTTGAGCCGCTCGAAGGCGTCGTACGGCATGAAAACTTCGCCACGCACCTCGATCACTTCAGGCGGCGTGAGGTCCGATTCGATTGCCCGCAGCTCGATCGGAATCGCGCGAACCGCACGGATCTGGGCGGTGACGTCATCGCCCCGTTCCCCGTCGCCGCGCGTCACAGCCCGGGCGAGCCGGCCATCTTCATACCGCAGACTGATCGCCACCCCGTCGATCTTCGGATCGCAGACGTACTGCACGGGGTCGCGATTGTCGAAGAGCGAATCCGGGTCGTCGCTTTCCTTCGCCACGCCGAGACCCTTGAGCGATCGCTCGTTCCACGCCTTGAGTTCCTCGATCGAGTACGTGTTGTCGATCGACTGCATCGGCACCGCATGACGGATGGTCTGGAAACCGTCGATCGGCTCGCCGCCGACGCGCTGGGCGGGGCTGTCCGGATCGTGGTACTCCGGGTGATCGGCTTCGAGTTGTTCGAGTTCCTTCAGAAGCCGGTCATACTCCGCGTCCGGCATGATCGGGTCGTTGTCGACATAATACGCCCGGTTTGCGCGGTCGAGCAGATCGCGCAGTTCATCAATGCGCTGCTTCGGATCGGACTGTTTCGAACCCGCGGCCATGTGGTGATAGCGTATCCCCCGCCGGACCAGCCGTCAGGCGGTCTGCTGAACGGAGTTGGCTCGGAGCCGGCAGTGCTGTATCGACCTCGGTCGAGATCGCGGGTGCATGAAACGGCCATCCCCGCACTCACCCCGGCTCTGAACGGGCTGGAACTCAGAACAGGCCTTCGGGCTCGCGTGCGCTGGTCGGCTGCCAGACGGCGCGCAGCCGGGCCGGGACGGCTTCAGTTCGCTCGAAGCGGTATTCGATCGTGTGCACACCGGCGGCGAACGTCTGCACGTCGCTGAGTGAGACGAGCGCCTTGCCGTCCGGCTCTTCCGGCGGGGCACCGTAATCAGAGACCAGCACCTCATCACCGCGGCTGATCAACAGCAGCCCGCCGTAGTGCTCCGCCCCGATGCGCGCCTGACGGCGGTCGCGGACCTCGAACCGGACATCAAACCGGGCGAGGAACGGCCCGGCCGGCAGATCCTCGTGCAGCGATTGATCCGCCCCGACGGTGACGTCCAGATCGCGCCACACCACCTCGACGTGCTCATCACCTACGGAGATCGACGTGTTCACGCCGGTCTCTTGGACCGGCCGCGGACCAAGCGTCTCCGGCGCCGACTGCGGTTGCCATGGATCAAGGCCAATTCCTACAGGGGCGAGGCGGACGATGATCATGCACGCCACCAATGTGAACGCCACCGTCACGACCATAATGACCCACATTTTTCCGTCGCTTTCGTGATGCTCCGCCACGTCGCTGTCCTCCATGCCGCGCTTCGCGATCCAAAGATTTCACAACCGCCGGCCAACACCGCCGGGCCGGGCTGGGTCGGGCCGACCATCATACGAATCCTGTTCCAACCCTGCACCCCCTCCGCGGGTCCTG
>SLJD01000123.1 GCA_007135295.1 Phycisphaerales bacterium | reverse complement strand
GCCAGGACTGCTGGATCTCAGCCGCCCGCCGGACCGCCGCGTCATATGCGGCGCGATCGTCAAGACGGACCGCGGCGATCGGCTCGCTGGTCGTCGGGCATTCGCTTGTCGCATAATCCGGCTGCTCCGCCGCCCGCGAGGATGTCACCCGAGAATCGGCGATGAGGTCAAGATCGGCCAGCAGTTCGTGGCCCCGTTTGGCGCTTCGAGTCGGCATGGCCACAGCATACCCCGGCCCGGCGGGATTGCTTGCTGAAACCGCTTGCCGGCGCATTGAAAAGCGGCGCGAGTCCTTTTGGACCCGCACCGCAAGAGGCGCTGCGGAGGTGAAATCCGCGCGTGAATGCTGTTCAGCGAACGTCTTCAATCATAAGCACACGAAGGCCGCGTCGGGCGCCTTCTTTCTTCGCATCGCCGACCACTTCGACTTCCTCCCCGGCCGAGTCAGCCAAGGCTTCGTGGGCCGCCTCGCTGTTGCGATCATCGGGATCGAACGCGACGACGTAGGCGTGCTCTTCGCTTTCGCCCCAGGGGGTCTCCTCTTCGACGATGATCACCGCAGGCACGCCGTTCTCGAGATTGTCGCGGTAATCGCCGACTGCCCAGTCGATGCCGTCGTTGCCGCCTTCATCCGGGGGCGGATCGCCCATCGGCTGCGCGCTGCTTTCCGGCCCGCCGGGATCACCTCCGGGCTCGTGACCGGGCTGAGTCGGCCGCGCGGGCTCCCGCTGCTCTTCCTGCTTCTGCACGTACGAAGCGAGGTCAACGACGATGCCGCTGTGCGTCTGCTCGCCCGGATCCTGACCCGGCGCGGGATCGCCCGGCGGCTGTTGCGGCGGGGGCGTGTCCTGAGCCGCCAAGCCAACCGTCACGCCGGCACCAAGGCCGGTGACCAGCATACCTGTCAAGACCATGCGTCCTCTCGTTGCGTTCAGCAAAGACATCTTTGCCTCCTTTCGAACAACGCAATCCGCATCGTGCCGACCATGGACACACGATCGCCTTTGAACCGCTGCGTGCGTGCGGACCATCGACAGGCACGGTGCTCACTGGCTTGTTCGCATCAGCAACGCCGCCGATGCCTTCGCAGTCGCTGCATGCGATCATGCGCGCCCGCTGCGGCGACAACCAACTCGCGAAAACGATCATTCCATGGATTGGCGAATTTTTTGACCGGGACGTGCCATGAGCGGCGCCGAGGGCAACCTCAAGAGCGGCGCGTCACCCGGATCCACCGCCATGCCGGGCCAAATTGCGGCCTCCACTCAGCGGTTCCGCAGTTGATCGATTCATTTGAATATGCGCCGGGGGGTCAATGCCGAAACCGGACAGGCATCTGGCCAGTCCGGTCGCAGCGCTGCGTCCCATCGCAGAAAGAATCAAGAGTCTTCACGCTTTCTTTCGGCGAGTTGAGCAGGCGACTGGAGCGCAGCCTGATATTTCTTTGCCTGATCGCTATCATCCGTTCATCATGACAACGCACGAGCCCAGTTCGAACCCCCGGAACGCCCCCCGGAATGACCCCAGACCGATCCTCCGCATCGGGCACAGCCCCGACCCGGATGACGCGTTCATGTGGTGGCCGCTCGCCGAACTCGACGGCCGACCGGCACCGATGGACACCGGCCGCTTCCGCTTCGAACCGGTTCTCGAGGACATCGAAACCCTCAACCGCCGCAGCATGGAAGGCACGCTCGAGATCACGGCGATGAGTTGCGCGCAATACCCGCGTGTTCGGCATCAGTACGCCGTCACCGCCTGCGGGGCGTCAATGGGTGATGCATACGGACCGAAGCTCGTCACACGCAGTGAAGCGATAATCGATGACCTGCGTCAAACCCGGCCCACCATCGCCGTTCCGGGGCGGCTGACGTCGGCGTTCGCGACGGCGCGGCTCATGCTCGGCGAATTCGATTATGAAGAGCGGCCGTTCGACGCGATCCTCGACGATGTCGCCTCCGGCCGGTTCGACGCAGGCCTGATCATCCACGAGGGCCAGCTCACCTACGAATCGCACGGCCTGCACCAGGTCGCGGACCTCGGACAGTGGTGGAAACAGCAGACCGGCCTGCCGCTCCCGCTCGGCGTCAACGCGATCCGGCGTGATCTCGACGATCTGCACGGCCCGGGAACGCTCGCGGAAGTCACGGCGACCCTCAAGCGTTCGCTCGAATTCGCCCTCGAACACCGCCACGAGGCCCTCGCCTACGCCCTCAGGTACGCCCGGGGCATGGAAGCGGACCTCGCGGACCGCTTCGTGGAGATGTACGTCAACCAGTGGACGTTCGACTTCGGCCCGACAGGTCGGCACGCGGTCGACCGGTTTCTGCAGACGCTCAGCGAGGCGGAGATCGTCGAATCGGGTGAGGACGCCGAGTTCATCGCTCCAGCGGTGTGAAACGGACGGCCCGCCGGTTCACGATCTGTGGGGGCAGGCCGCCTCGAAGCCGGACACAAATCGAGATTTATGCTTGCGAATGCCGCCCCGGCTGATAGGATCACTGCTGGAAATCAAGCGGCCACTCCGGGGCGGGCTGCATCCGAGCTTTGAGGACGCGAATGAGTCAGGCGGTACCGGAATCGACAGCACAGGGATATTCGCCTCCCAGCGTCACACAGTTCAGCGTCTTTCTTGACAACCGGGTTGGCAAGCTGCTGGAACTGGTGCGTCTGTTTGACGAAGCGCCATCGGTGCATCTGGTGGCCTTCAGCGTGCTGGAAACGTCTGACCACGCGGTCGTTCGCATGGTCCCCAACAATGCCGACGCCGCCCGGATGCTGCTCCGCGAGCACGGCCTGCCGTTCAGCGAATTCGATCTGCTGATCGTGGAGTTGTGCGATGATCACACGCTGACGAGCCTGTGCCTGTACCTGCTCGGTGCGGAACTGAACATACGCTTCGCCTACCCGCTCATGATCGAGCGAAACGGCACCCCCACCATCGCCCTGGCCGTCGACGACCAGACGCTGGCCGGCCAGATCCTGCGGAAGAAGAACTTCCGACTGCTCGGCGAGGAAGACCTGCCCTGAGCAGTCGTCCGGGTCGTGACCCTGCAGCGCAGCAGAGCAGACGCGATCCCTGATTCACCGACCCGAGACGTGGCGAAACGAATGTTGGGTCGACCAAAATCGACAGCGCCGGCCCGACGGCCGGCGCTGCGAGCATGTCACCGCGATGGTGTCTGCGAAGGGACGCTCAGGCGGCCCGGCGGGTGCGACGGGTGCCGGTCTGCGGGAACTTGTAATTCCGCGTCGTCGTGCGGCTGCGGGTCGAGGGCTTGCGGCCGGTTGAACGCGACTTGGTCGTGCTCGTGCGGCGACGGGTGGTTGAGCCGCTCGTCGAACCGGAAGCGAACTGCTTGTTCCAGAACTTGCGGCAGAAGGTCATAAAGGCCTTCTGGCTGGAGGTGTGCTTGCTGAGTTGCTCGGGCGTGCAGAACCCGCTGGCAATGCACCAGTCAACGAAGTGCTGCCACATGTTGGTCTGGCAGGCCTTGGTCGTCGTCGCGGGGGCCTTCTTGCCTTTGAAGGTCGGCCAGTAGACCCACTGTCCGTTGAATTTGCAGCGATCGATCAGGCCGGCCTTGTGCAGCGAGTTGCAGACGGTCTTCGGCGTCTTGCCGGTGCGGTTGGCGACGTTCGTAATCGCATTCCAGCACGGCGTGCCGCGGTTGACCGCCGACTTGAACGCGGAAGCGAAGGGGCTGGTCGGCGCCTTGCTGCCGGTGGTTCGGGCCGTCGTCTTGCGGCCGGTCGTCTTTGCCTTCGCCCGGGTGGTGGCGGCCGTGCGGGCCTTGGCGGACGTCCGCGGGGAAGACTTGCGGCTGGTGGCCCGTGCCGTCGTGCGGCGCGTCGTCGTCCTGCGGGTCGATCGGCTGGTCTTCGGGGATTTCGAGGTTTTGCTCGGCATGTCAGAAGATCTCCTTCGGGTTCATCCGTCGAGCCGAAGAGCGCCTTCGGCATGCGACCGGAAAAGTCGTCTGGGGCGTCTGTCACAATCCTCACAGACCGCCCGCGGAACCGTCATCGGCCGATCATGAGAAGTTCATCACGAACGTCGGGCAAAAAATTGAAATATGGCTTATCGGTCCCATGCGATCCCCGACTCAGGAAAGCATGGCCTGACAGCGTATCGTTTTGACATTTCGCAACTTACAAGTGGATGCTCGCCCCCGCCCCGCCGCGGCCATCCTGATTGAGGGCGGACAAAATACTGCGACAGGTTCACGCGCGATCCGCAGCAATGTCGGTTGTTCGTCTGTCAGATGACCGCTGATCAGCCGGCTGGGACGCCGACATGCGCTGCGCCGACACGCGCTTCGCGCTGACCATCAACACTCATTCAGTATTCATCGCCGCCGTTCACCCAAGGTGTCCGGTCTGTCGAACCGGTCACTCATTTGACTTTTCTTCGTCGGTGTCCGGTCCAGCGGCGCTGTCCGGCCGGGTCTCGACGACGGTCTGCCGGTCCGCGTCGTAGACGTAGAGCGTATCCGGGTCTTCGCCACGGCAGGTCTTGTGCGCCCCGTCGCAGAACGGCAGGTTCTGGCTCAGGCCGCACCCGCAGATAAACACGGGCTTGTCCTGCGGTTCGATCTTGATCGGGCCGGTGCGGTCGAATCGAACGAGTCGGGCCATGTGGCAGCACTCCTGGCTGTCTGGTCCCCGAAAAGAGGGGCAGTCGCGGGCTGGTTGAATTCGTTTCGTTGTTCAGTCGTTGCCGTCGCCGGCCGAACCGCCTTCCGGCGGCAGGGGCGGCGGCGTATCGCCCGGCGGATCAATATCCGGCGGCTGATCGCCCGGTATGCCCGGGTCATCAGGTACCGGTGTCGGGGCCAGCACGTCCTCAGGCTCATCGCCGACTCGTGTGAAGCTGTAATCGTGATCGCGCTTGCGGAGAATCTCGACCGACTCAATCGCGTCATCGACGACGAGCGAGCGGACCACGTCAACGCCTTCGATCACCCGGCCGAACACGGTGTGCACGCCATTGAGATGGGGCGTCGGTTGGTGATTGAAGTAAAACTGCGAGCCGGCGGTGTCGGGCTCGGGCGACTTGGCCATCGCCAGCGAACCCGTGAAGTGCATGCGGGCGTCGTCGTGATCGACCTCATCGGGGATCATGTATTCGGGGCCGCCGGCTCCGGGCCGGCCATCTTCATCAGGCCGCGTATTCGGGTCGCCGCCCTGGGCCATGAAATTCGGAATGACCCGGTGGAAACGCGTTTCGTTGTAGAAATTCTCCTCAGCGAGGGTGATGAAGTTCGCGACCGTGTTCGGCGCCTGATCCTCGAAGAGTTCAACAACGATCCGGCCGGCGGTCGTATAGATCGCGAGGCGCGGCAGGTCAGCGTCGGCGTCGGCTTCACGCAGGTCCTGCTCGGCCTGCCAGAGGTCGACGAGTTCCGCGGCGGTCTCACGCTCCTGATCGATGCGGCTCTGCAACTGGCCATCGATGCCCGGCTCATCCTCGGGAATCTGCTGCAGCACATCGAGCGCATCGTCGAAGCGGTCCTCGGCCTGATAGCACTCCGCGAGGTACAGCGCGGCCTGCGGCCAGTCGCCGTAGTCAAACGCGAATCCTTCGAGCACCTCAATCGCCGCGTCGTAGTGATGCGCTCGCATCTCATGCCTCGCCCACGTCAGACGCAGCAGCGGGTTGTCGGGCATGAGCTCGACGAGGCGTTCAATGAGCGGCAGTTTCTCTTCGGTGATGTCGACGAATGACTGCGTCCGGGCCGACGGATCGGAGAGAATGTTGAGCAGTTCCAACTCGCCGGCCAGGCCGCGCACGTGGTCGGGGTGCTCCTCGTTGAACGCGCGGACGTCATCGCGCAGCTCCTCGACGACCTCGCGGTCACGATCGGACAACTCGCTGCCCTCGCCGTACGCTTCGAACAGCGCGGTGAGCTGGCGGTCGAGTGGCTCAAACGCCTCGTCGGCGTCCGCGTTCTGTGCCATCACAGCCGACCCGCTCGCCAGCACGGCGGCCGCGGCCAATACGGAAACGAATATACGGGCGAACCTCTGCATCAGTCTGTTCATCCTCAAGTCAATCAGTCGCGGGGTGGCGGGCCGGCCCTCGCCCGCGGCTTCTGTCAGACCGGCTCGCCCCAAGGAGCAGCCGGACAGCCGCACAGCCCGCCGCCATCATCGCTGTAGCGTACCACGACCGCAGCGACTTGTCGGCCCGGCGTGGTGCCGGAACGCCTCAAAAAAATCTGCAGATGACCACAACTGCCGGGGTTGTCGCTCCCGTGAACCCAATATCTCGTGATCTGGTGACCTCCTGATCTCGCCGGTTCACCGGAGCAGTCAACGCAGAGCAACCGCATCGGCGGGGTACGTGCAGCAGGTTTTTT
>SLJD01000304.1 GCA_007135295.1 Phycisphaerales bacterium | reverse complement strand
GATCTTCGCCGACTGCGCCACAATTCCCGATCCGGACGCTGAGCAGCTTGCCGAAATCGCTATCGCAGCTGCCGACAGCTGCCGCAGCTTCCTCGAAACAGAACCGGTGGTCGCACTCCTGAGCTTTTCCACGAAGGGGGCTTCCTCGAATCCGCTGGCCGGCAAAATGCGCCGAGTGGACCGCCGGGCGGCGTGTGTTAGACATCGGATGCGGGTGCGGGATGCATGGTGTCGGCTTCGTGGTGTTCGGCGCATCAAGCTACACCGGCGTGGATCCGCTGTTCAAGCCGAACAACCGGGAGGTTAAACACCACGGCAAGGGGCGACGGGTGACGTTCGGCTGGACGCCCGCGCAGGTCATGCAACACATGCCACGCCTTGAACTCATCCGGGGCACGATTGACGACCTGCCGGCTGAGGCGCGGTTTGACGTCGTCTCGCTTCACAACGTGACCGAGCATCTGATCGACCTTGAAGGGCAGTTTGAGAAGATCTCGAGTCGGCTTTCGCCGCGCGGCGTGATCATCTTCAATCATCACAATTTCTGCGCGTGGAACGGGCATCACCAGCAACCGAAGTCGATTGACCGAATCGATTTTGACGATCCGGATCAGGAATGGCTGATCGACTGGGGGCATCTCATGCATGAGCCGCCCGAAGGACATTACATCCGCCGCAAACTGAACCGGATCCGACTTGACGACCTTCGCCGCGTAACCGAGCGGTTCTTCACCATCGAGCAGTGGGAGGAGATCCCGACGGATCGCCGGCGCGGCCGCCGGCGTCTGTCGCGAGCCGTTCGCCGTCGCCTGCCGGGGTACACCGAGCGGGAACTGCTCACGCAGAACGTGTTCTGCATCGCTCGCCGCCGGCTTCCGGAGATTGCAACCTCGCCGTGGCAGGATCCGCCGCTCAAGATCGTCGTGCCGGCGCGTGGCGTGGCGACGCCGAACGGAGCGCCCAATGGATTGGTCAGCGGGTCGACTCGCGGATCACATTGAGGTAGATCGTCGGCCGGGGCAGTGGGCGAGGGCACTGCGACGGGGATGCGCTGGCGATTGAATGCGCTGATGTGTGAACGTCCGTCTGCTTCGTCTGCATACAGGCTGGAAACGGGTACACTGCGTGGCTCGTGATGCTGCCCGCGCCAGGGCCGGGCGGCTGTCCGCACCGCCAGATTCCGCAGGAGATTGCTGTGTTCAAATCAATTCGCCTCGCCGCCGCATCCTCGAAACGACCCGCCGGGCCGCTTGTCGTCGGCGTCACTCAGGACAGCAACCGTGTGCCGTCGGGCATCGACATGACGGATGAAGAGCGTGAAGCGGTACGCGACGGTTTGAACGCGCCGGGGTTCAAGGCCGAGAACGGCGAACTCGTCTGGGCCGGGTCGCAGACGATCCTTCTCGGGCTCGGGGAGGCGGACGCGGTGACGGCTGATTCGGTTCGGCAGGCCGCGGGCCGGCTTGTGAAATTCCTCGATCGGGCGGCGCCGCGCAGCGTGCGACTCGCCGTCCATCAGGCGATCGGTCGCCGGCAGTTGGCCGCTGAGCAGGTCGGCCGAGCGGTCGCGGAAGGCATGCAACTTGCGAACTGGCGCGTCGATCAGTTTCAGGGTTCGGCGAGCAAGCTCGATCCGCCGCACGGCACGCTGACGCTATCGGTCGATGACAAGACCGTCCACGCCGGGCTGAAGCGCGGCCTTGCCTTGGCGGATGCAACGAACACCGCCCGCCGCCTTGCCGCGACGCCGCCGAACTTCTGCTTCCCGCAGTCGCTTGCTGACGAAGCCCGCAAGCTCGCTCGATCGCACAAGTCGCTGACGTGTCGTGTCATCACGTTCGAGCAGGCAAAGAAGATGGGGCTCGGGGGGATCGTCAACGTCGGAATGGCGTCGGCGCAGAAGCCGTGCCTGATCATGCTTGAACACAAGCCCGCCCGGCCGGTCAAGGGCGAGAAGCTCGCCCTGGTCGGGAAGACGATCACGTACGACACCGGCGGATACTCGCTGAAGATTTCCGGCGGGATGAAGGGAATGAAATACGACAAGTGCGGCGGGTGCACCGTGTTCGGCGCGATGCAGGCCATCGCGGAGCTGAACCTTCCGGTCCACGTCGTCGGCCTGCTGCCGGCAGCCGAGAACATGATCGCCGGCGATGCGTACCGGCCGGATGACATCATCACGCTGTACAACGGCGTGACGGTCGAAGTGACGAACACCGATGCCGAGGGCCGCCTCGTTTTGGCCGATGCGCTGGCGTACGCGTGCAAGGAAATCAAGCCGACGGCGATCGTCGACGTCGCGACCCTGACCGGTGGCATCGTGGTCGCGCTCGGACATTTCTGCAGCGGCGTGTTCACGAACGACGACGGCCTGATGGATGAGCTTGACGCTGCGTCACAGGAGAGCGGCGAGAAGATCTGGCGGATGCCGCTCTGGCCGGAGCATCGTGAATTCATGCGGGCCAGACACTGTGATATCTGGAACTCCGCCCCGTCGCGCAACGGCCACCCGATTCAGGGCGCCGCGTTCCTCAGTTACTTCGTTGATGAAGACGTCCCGTGGGCGCATGTTGACATAGCTGGCGTCGCATCGGTCGACAGCGACCGCGATCTGTATGTTCAGGGGCCGACGGGCTACGGCGTGCGTCTGCTGACGGATTGGGTCGCCGGCCACGCCGGGTCCTGATCAGGCGGCGATCCGTCAGAACATGGCCGGCTGGGAGGCCATCTCCTGAGGGTGCCTAAGGGGTTTTCCTGAAACGCCCGGTGGAGCTTTGGCCTCAAGCAAGCCGCTGCTGGATCATTCCGATAGTCCTGAAGCCACTGTGCTGCAGCAGAAGCAGCCGGGGATTCCGCTGCTCTTTCATTTGTCACAGGTCGCAGGAACCCCCGGATTGTTTGCTGATAACAATGCTTTCCGAAGATAAACTTCAACGTAGGTCTGTCGGGCGCTGGGGGTTGATGACACTTTGTTTGCTTGTCTTGCTGATAATCGGCACCTCCCTGGTCGGCGCGACCATCCTGAGTGACGGGGCATCGGCATCGAAGGTATTGAACATCGCTGGCCGCCAGCGCATGCTTACGCAGCGTCTCGTCGCAGAGTGCCAGCATCATCTGCTCAACGCTTCGCACGATCGGGCCGATCGTTCGGTGACCGGAGAGCCGTCTCATCATGCGACCGCCGATACGGTCGGCGAGGTCATCAGCGAGTTCGAATCGGTTCTGAATGATTTGCGAGCGGCAGTTCCATCGTATGGCCTGCCGCCAGCGCATCACCAGGCTGCATCGGACCAGCTTGATGAGGTGTACCGCGCATGGCGCCCATTACGGCAGCGGGCGCTTGGTATTGCCTCAGCGAGCGAGGGTACCTCCTCCTCGTCGGACTCTGGTGCGATCGCTGAGGAAATTTTCCTGGCGGGCACGTGGGTTCTGGCGGAGATGGAACAGGCGGTCAGCCGGCTTGAGTCGGGTTTTGAGGCCCGTCTGATGAGATTCCAGGTCATATTCGCGGCGCTGCTGATCGCCTCGATCGTGACATCGGCCATCCTGACGATCCTTGTGCTCATTATGTGGCGCCAACGCCAGCAAACTGCCGCTCGCCTGATAGCCGCCAACCGGGAGATGCAAACGCTGCTCGATGTGCTTGACGAGTGCGTGATTCTCGCGATTACTGATTCGAAGGGGCGCATAACGTACGCGAACCGCAAGTTCTGTGAACTGTCCGGCTACAGTCAAGCGGAACTGCTCGGGCAGGATCATCGCATCCTCAACTCCGGTTATCACGACAGGTCGTTCTGGCGCGATATGTATCGCGCTGTCCGCCGAGGTGAATCGTGGCGTGGCGAGATCAGGAATCGCGCCAAGAATGGAGCTCATTACTGGGTGGATACAACCATCCGGCCGATCATGGGTGAAGACGGCAGGCCTGAGCAGATAGTCGCCGTTCGACTTGACATCACCGAACGCAAGGAGGCCGAAGCCGAGCTTCGACACATCGGCGCAGGGCTTATGGAGTCACTTGAGCAGCAGTCGAAGATCAGTGCAGAGCTCGAGCAGGCCCGCGAGAATCTCGAAATCAGGAACCGAGAGCTGAACAGTGCGTGGCAGGAAGCCGACATGGCCCGCCGTCAGACACAGGCCATTCTGGATGCCGCATCCGAAATGGCCATCATCGCGACAGATGAGCACGGCACGATCACGGTATTCAACCGTGGTGCTAAGAGAATGTTCGGCTATGCCGAAGAGGACGTTGTCCATCAGTGGACGCCGGAGATCTTTCACCTGGAATCTGAATTGGCCGCCCGGCGGGAGGAGTTGATCGGGGACGCCGGCCGGGAGCCTTCTGGATTCGAGGTGCTCATTCATGACGCGTTGCAAGGCCGACATATCGAACGGGAATGGACGTTGGTCGGAAAGGATGGCAGGCGGTTGACCGGTCATGTTCTCGTTACCGCGATCTGCAACGAACACGATGTCGTGACCGGATACCTCGGCATCGTGCGTGATGTCACCACTCAGAAGCGGAACGAGTCGAAGATCCGACAGCTGTCACAGGCGGTCGAGCAAAGCCCCACCTCCGTCATCATTACCGACGTCAATGGGGTCATCGAATACGTCAATCCTGCATTTTCCGAGGTAACGGGCTACACCCAGGACGAAGTGATCGGGCAGACGCCTCGGATCCTGAAATCCGGCAGACAGACGGCGGAACATTACCGGGAGATGTGGCGCACCCTTTCTGCCGGATGCACTTGGCGAGGCGAACTCCAGAACCGTCGAAAGAACGGGGAGATTTTCTGGGAGTTGGCCGTCATTTCGCCGCTTACGGACAGCCTCGGCCGGGTGACCCATTATGTGGCAGTCAAAGAAGACATCTCAACGAGAAAACGCATGGAGGAAGAGCTTCAAATCGCGGCGCGGACGGATCGCCTGACCGGCCTCGTGAACAGATCGCTGTTGCTCGATCGGCTTCAGCAGGCGATCGATCGTTCGCGACGAATGCCGGACTATCGCTTTGCCGTGCTATTTCTCGACTTCGATCGATTCAAGATTATCAATGACAGTCTCGGGCACGAATCGGGTGACCTGCTGCTCCGTGAGATCGCGGATCGGCTCCGCAGCGCGGTGCGCACCACAGATTCGATCTCGTGCGATGTTGACGGCAACACCGTGGCTCGCATTGGAGGAGACGAGTTCGTTGTCATTCTGGATGCAATCCGGTCATCTGACGATGCTGTAGCCGTCGCTGATCGGTTGCTCGATGTGTTCTCCGCACCGTATCGCCTCGGTGAGAACGAGGTCAGTTCAACGGCCAGCATCGGTATTGTGACCAGTGATATCTCCGCGCCCAACGCCGAAGACCTGCTTCGTGACGCGGACATGGCGATGTATGAGGCAAAGGCGTCCGGGAAGGGGCGGGCCGTTATGTTTGATCGAAGCATGCGCGAGCGCATTCAGGAACGGATGCTCATCGAAAATGAACTGCGTCGAGCAATCAGCCACGATCAATTGTCGCTGCTGTACCAGCCGATCATCTCGCTGGAGACCGGGGCGTTGCACAGTGTCGAAGCCTTGGTGCGCTGGACGCACCCGCAGCGCGGACTCATCATGCCTGTCGATTTCATTCCAATTGCCGAAGAGACCGGAATGATCATCGGTATCGGTGAGTGGATTCTCAAAAAGGCGTGCAGCCAGCTCGTCGCTTGGCGTCACGCTGATCCTGAATCAGCTCCGCGCCTGGTCAGCGTGAATCTGTCCCGCTCCCAACTCGAGATTGGCGACTTCCCGTCCACGCTCGAACGGATCACCTGCGAAACCGGCATTGAGCCGGAAGCACTGCAACTCGAGATAACCGAACGAGATGTCACGGATCATCGTGGCAGTTCCGCGGCGATTCTGCAACAGATTCGTGACTTCGGCATCCGGCTCGCGATGGACGATTTTGGAACGGGGCATTCTTCGCTGGCGTGTCTGCAGGAGTTCCCTTTCGACACCCTGAAGATCGATCGCGAGTTTCTCAGCAACCTGGATCGTGGAAGAGACTTTGCCGCCATGGTTCAGGCCGTGACAACGCTCGGCCAGAATCTCGGCATGAGCATCGTGGCCGAAGGCGTCGAAACGTCCAGTCAGCTTGCGGCGCTCCAGTCGCTCGGCTGTCAGTACGGTCAGGGTTTTCTCTTCAGCGGGCCCGTTGCGTCGGACGAGATCCCGGGCCTCGCAGGCCGGGCCGGATCACACGACAATCAGAGTGCCGCATGAACGTGGTGTTCCCACAGCACGTCTCACACAGTCATCATCCTGAAATGTTCCGGTTCACGACGTGCGCGCATGGGAGGAATCCCTGATTTGCGTCGTCGAATGCTCTGAGAGCGTGCCAGT
>SLJD01000125.1 GCA_007135295.1 Phycisphaerales bacterium | reverse complement strand
CTATCGAGCGCTTTCAATGCTTCATGAGCGCTCATGGAGCGTTCCCAAGGGTTAATGGAGCTTCCATTAGCGCTAATGGAGTGTTCATGAGCGCTAATGGCCGTTCCCCTGGCGCTAATGGCCCGTTCATTAGCGCTAATGGCCGTTCCCCTAGCGCTAATGGAGCTTCCATTAGCGCTAATGGCTGTTCCCCGAGCGCTAATGGAGCTTCCATTAGCGCTCGGGAACGCTTCATTAACACAAATGGAGCGCTTCCCGTCCACCGGACACGCCGGCCAAACGACCGCCACGCACACACCGGCGTACATATGTCCACCGCCGGACACCCCCCCGAAAGAGTCGGCGCGGGTCGTCCGTGTCGCGATGTTCAATGACCCCGCACGGCCGACTCCCCCCGATGGTGAGTTGATGCAGGAATCCGGTTCTGTTCTCCCGAACTCGGTGATTGATCGCATCGAAGATCTGTCCTCTGAGTTTGTGGACTATCCCGATGATATTGCAGAACTTGGAATGAAGTATTATCGAGGTTGCCTCGACGGTTGAGGCCCGGGTGCCACGGCCAGCGACCCACTCCTTCCGGGGGAGTCGGCCGTGCGGGGGTGTCAGGTAGATTGTCCTGCTGAGGTGCTTCGTCTTGTGCGCGATTGCACTGCCGACTCGCTGTGCTCGCTGGCAGCGGCAACCGGCGAATCGCAAGCCTACTATCACATCATGAGTACAGGATGGAAAGCATTACATCGTCCAGAACTGGGGTTGGCGAATAGTGTGTCGGATTGTATCGCCCGTCGAAGTTGGGCTGTTCCCGGCTCTTTGCCTGACTTTCGCAAGAGTGATCGTCTCGTTGTTGCATGCGACTATTCGGGAGAACCAAAGAGTTACAGATACCGATCTATATCTGTTCTGATAGCGGATGGTCGCGCGCTTTGGGTCTGGGATGCGCTGAGATCGCAACTGCGCGGTGAGTGCTTCCGAGAACAGAGGCGAATCGGGTTTAAGAACGTTACTGAGCGACAACGTTCAGCAGCATTGGTCCCATTCCTTCGAGCTGCAAACACAATTCCAGGGTTGTTATTCACGCTGCTTATCGACAAGCAGATTTCAACGCTGTTTCGGCAAGAGGATGAATTGGATGGCACAGGAGCTAACCTCTTCGAACGATGTCAGGCACTCGATCCGATCTCGCGTGAGAGATTCTTCCAACTGTCGCATATGGTTGGAATCTCACTACATGGACTGTCCCATCCCGCGCAAGACATCCTCGTAGTGACAGATGAGGACTCGATTGTCGCAAACGAATCCAGACTCAGACTCCTCTGCGAAGCGATGGCTCGCATTACGTCGAACTATCTAACCCACACCTTGGGCAGACTTCAGGTCTGCACGACGAAGAGTGATACCGGACGTCTTGATCTTGAGGATCTAACTGCTATACCTGATCTCGCAGGTGGGTCAATCACTGAATGTGCTGGCTTGCGTGATGAACGCGGAGGGCTTACTCCAGGAGTGTTGCGCCCGCTCGATCAGACACTCTCGAAGAAGACGCGGGCAATCTCAGCGTGGTATGCGGAGTATTGGCATCCATTGAAGCGAGTTTCCGTCTTACTAGACTCGCTTCCAGATGATGGTATCTGCGCTAGATTGCTAGACATTCAGCCAGAAGCGCCGATCAAGGAATACGACTGGCGTAATGATGTATCGGTTCTATTGCAGGGAAAGTAATGCGGGACAAGATTGGTGGACGCTTCATCACCTGCTCAAATGGTTAACTGCAACCCCACAAACGCTCGCCCGCGTTGAACGCGTGGTGATCTGCGTTGCGCGTTGCGAGCGTTGGGGGTGATCGTTGCCACCCGGCCCCCGGAAAAGGCGTGTTCGCGCGAAGGGGCGTTCTCTTCCGGGGGCGCGTTCGCGCGTCGGACGTTTTCTTCCGGGGGGGGTTAGTCGTAGCCGAGGCGGGCGAGGTCGTCTTCGTCGAGGCCGAAGTGGTGGCCGATCTCGTGCAGCAGGGTGATGCGGATTTCTTCGGCGACCGCGTCCGGCCCGCCCCAGCGCCGGCCGTCCTCGTCTTCCCACGGCTCCCAGCCGCCGGCGTGGTCGATGATGCCGCGGCGGAAGAGGTGGATCGTCGTGGGCAGCTCGAACTCGCTGTGCACGCTCCGCTCGGTCAGCGGCACGCCGGTGTGCAGGCCGCAGAGTTCGCCGGCCGATTCGGCGGGCATCTGCAGTTCGCGCAGGATCGCTTCGTCGGGCTGGTCTTCGATGATGACCGGCGCTTCCTCGATCAGCTCGTGCAGTTCGCCGGGAAGCTCGCCGAGGATGCCCTCGAAGAGCTCATCGAACGCCTCCCGCTCGCGTCGGCTCAGGGCGTTCATGTGTTCAGCGCCCCGCGCAGTTCTTCAAGGCGGCTGACGCCCTGCCGCCGCGCCCACCGCTGCAGGCCCCGGTTGATCGCCGCCGGCAGGTTCGGGTCGACGAACAGCCCCGTGCCGACGCCGACCGCCGTCGCCCCGGCGAGGATGAACTCGGCGGCGTCCTGCCACTTCACCACCCCGCCGAGGCCGATGATCGGCACGCCCGCCGGGCCGGCGACGTCGCGGTGGACATCGTGGACCATCTTCACCGCGATGGGGTGAATCGCCGGGCCGCTCAGCCCGCCGGCGCCGCGGCTGATGCGAAACGACCGCGACTCCACGTCGATCGCCATCGCCGGGTACGTGTTGATCAGCGTCAGCCCGTCGGCGCCGTGCTCGACCGCCGCGGCCGCCATGGCGACGATGTCCGGCGCGCCGGGCGAGAGCTTGACGAACATGGCCGTGCTGGCGAGCACCGGGCGGATCGCATCGAGCAGGGCGGCGAGCTGCTGCGGGTCGTCGCCGAACTGCCGGCCCGTGGCCGTGTTCGGGCACGAGACGTTCAGCTCCACGGCCGGCAGGTCCTCGCAGCCGTCGAACGCGGCGGCGACGGCGGCGTACTCCTCGATGCGGTGGCCGGCGATCGAGCCGATCACCACCGGCCCCCCGTTCTGGCGGGCGTTCTGGCGGGCGTGTTGGCGGACGTTCTGGCGGACGTGCTGGACGTCGGGAATTTTCTCGGCCATGAACCGCTCGACGCCGACGTTCGCCAGGCCGATGGCGTTAAGCATCCCCGCCGGCAGGTCGACGACGCGCCACGGTTCGTTGCCGTCGCGCGGCTCGGCGGTGATGGACTTGGTCACGATCGCGCCGAGGGCGCGGTAATCCGTGACCTGCTCGAACTCCCGGACGTAGCCGAACGTCCCCGCCGCCGCGATGAGCGGGCCGGGCAGGGAAAGGCCGGCGAGCGAAACGGCCATGTCCACGGGCGGTCGAGCCATAAGCGGGTTGTATCACAACTTCACGCGGCGGGTTCAGGCGGGGGGTTCAGGCGACGGGCGTTCCGGGGGGGCTACAGCACGAAGCGGCTGAGGTCCTCGTCCTTCATGATCGTCGCGAGGCGCTGGCGGACGAACTCGGCGGTGACGGTCAGGGTCTTCTCGCCGCGGCCGACCATGTCCGGCGCGTCGAAGCTGATCTCCTCGAAGACGCATTCGATGACCGTCATGAGCCGGCGGGCGCCGATGTTCTCCATCGAGGCGTTGGCCTCGGCGGCAAGCTCGGCCATGGCGTCGATGGCGTCCGGGGCGAACTCGATGGTCATGCCCTCGGCGCCGAGCATCGCCTTCTGCTGGTCGGTCAGGGCGGCGTCGGGCTCGGTCAGGATGCGCTTGAAATCCTCGCGCGTCAGGGCGTCAAGCTCGACGCGGATCGGGAACCGGCCCTGCAGTTCCGGCATGAGGTCGCTGACCGACGCCGTGTGAAACGCGCCGGCGGCGATGAAGAGAATCTGATCGGTCTGCACGACGCCGTGCCGCGTGTTGACCGACGACCCTTCGACAATCGGCAGCAGGTCGCGCTGCACGCCTTCGCGGCTGACGTCGGCGCTGCCGGACTTGCCGCTGCTCGGCGCGGCGACCTTGTCGATCTCATCGAGGAAGATGATGCCCGACTGCTGCGTTCGTTCGATCGCGTGCTCGACGAGCTTCTCGTTGTCGATGAGCTTGTCGGTTTCCTCTTCCAGCAGGATCGCCCGGGCGCGGGAGACGGTGACGCGCCGGCGCTTGGTCTGGTCGGGCATGATCTTTTCGAGCATCGAACTCATCGCCGGGTCAAGCTGGTCCTGGCCCATCATGCCGAGGATCGGCGCGGACTGCTTCTCGCGGACGGAGATCTCGATCTCCCGGTCGTCGAAGAAGCCCTCGCGGAGCTTCTGCTTCATGCGCTCGCGGACGCGGCGGGCGCGTTCGGCCTCGGCGTCGCGTTCATCGGCGTCACCCGAACCGGACGCCGCACCCGTTCCGGGGCCGACGACCGGGCCGCTCGATTCGGACGCCCGCTCGTGCTCGTCGACCTCGCCGGGGTCGCCGGGCGTGCCGGGCACTCCGGGGGCGCCGGGGGCGTGAGCAGGCGTGTGGGGGGGCGAATCGCGTGTGGTCTCGGCGGTCATCTCGCCGAGCAGCATCGAGACGAGCCGCTCCTCGACGCGGGCCTCGGCCTGTTCGCGGACGTTGACGGCCTGCTCGTCGCGGACCATGTTCATCGCCAGCTCGAGCAGGTCGCGGATCATCGACTCGACGTCCCGGCCGTGGTAGCCGACCTCGGTGAACTTGCTCGCTTCGACCTTGAGGAACGGGGCGCGGACGAGCCGGGCGAGCCGCCGGGCGATCTCGGTCTTGCCCACGCCCGTCGGGCCGAGCATGATGATGTTCTTGGGCATGACCTCGCGGGCGAGATCGGGGTCGAGCTGCTGACGCCGCCAGCGGTTGCGGACGGCGACGGCGACGGCCCGCTTGGCGTTCTCCTGGCCGATGATGTGGCGGTTGAGCTCGTTGACGATTTCGCGCGGGGTCAGGTCCTTCATGCGGGCAGTGTAGCGGTCCGGCCGTCGGCTGTTTCCGGCCCGCTTTCCGCCCCCGCTTTTCGCCGGCCGGCCCATTCAGTTCCCGAACGCCAGGTGGCCGGCCGCGCGGCCGCTGCATCCATTTGCCCCGGCTGTCCGGATCAGTTCAGGATGCCGGGCAGGACGCCGGGTCGGGCGGTGTTTCCGTTGATATCGATTTCACGAGCTTGACGGCGCGCCGTCCGGCCCGCTCACCGAGTCAGTTCCTGGCCGTTGCGAGACCCCACCTGGCAGGAATGGGTTCAGGCCAGGGGAGAAAGGGCGCCACCACATGGACCATCCACCCATTTTTCGATCGTCCTGCCGTCTCGCCGCAACCGTCGTCGCACTGCTCGGAATCGCCGGGGCATTCAACCACGCCGCTGCCCAGAGCACGGTCTATGTCTTCGATATGCGCGGCGTCAACGAATTCTTCACCATGCCGGTCGATATCTCGGACATCGACGACCGGACGTTCATCGGCGAGAACCTGCCATGGGCGCCGTTCGGCATGGACTTCGACCTCGCCGCCCAGAACCTCTACGCCATCGACCCCGAGCCGGAACCGAACCACTGGGGCACGATCGACCTCAGCACCGGTGAGTTTCAGCAGATCGCACCGATCACCGGGGACGCGGCCGACGAGCCGATCATCGGCGGCGTCGCCTTCTCGCCGGACGGCACCACCTACATCGCCTCGGAGAGTTCGCTCTACACCATCAACATCACCACCGCCGAAACCTCGCTCGTCGGCGAGTTTCCGGCTGCGACGGGCGTCATCGTCGACATCGCGGTCGACAACGACGGGAACATGTTCGGCCATTCGGTCGATCTCAACGCGCTGTTCTCGATCAACCCGAACACGGCGGACACGACGTTTATCGGCGGGCATGGCCAGGAGCCGACGAACTTTGCGCAGGGGTGGGGCTTCGACCGGGCCACGAACGAGCTCTACGCCACGCTCTACCACGGCCAGGGGGCCAGCACGTTCGTCCGGTGGAACACGCAGACCGGCGCCGCGACCGAACTGCTCGACCTGACGCCGTGGAACGCGGAGATGACCATGGCGATCCAGGCCCCGCTCGCCGGCACGTGCCCGGAAGACCTCACCGGTGACGGACAGGTCGGCGGCGCGGACCTCGGCACGCTCCTCGCCGCGTGGGGCGACTGCCCCGATCCCGCCAACTGCCCGGAAGACCTTACCGGTGACGGCAGCGTCGGCGGCGCGGACCTCGGCATGCTCCTCGCCGCGTGGGGGCCCTGCCCCGGCGTCGTCCTCTGCCCCGAAGACCTCACCGGAGACGGCCAAGTCGGCGGCGCGGACCTCGGCATGCTCCTCGCCGCGTGGGGCGACTGCCCCGACCCCGCCAACTGCCCGGAAGACCTTACCGGTGACGGCAGCGTCGGCGGCGCGGACCTCGGCATGCTCCTCG
>SLJD01000173.1 GCA_007135295.1 Phycisphaerales bacterium | reverse complement strand
GTACCTTGCAGACCGCGGCGAACGGTCGTGGGATCATCTGCGGCACCGCCACGCCGGCTGGGCGGCACGCCCGCTGTTCGGATACGCCGACATCCCATGGCGGTTTCCGGAAGAAGTTGACGAGCAGGCTACCGAACGCGCCCAGGACGAAGATCCCCAGGCCGAGCCGGTGCTGACAACGCGTGTGGACCGCAACCGCGACGGCCGGCCGGACAAGCGGTTTGCGGACAACATGATCGACTTCGGCCGGTGGTTCTCCATTCCTGAGCAGTTCCCTTTAATTCTCGCGATCGCGCCGTTTGCCCTCGGGGCGGGCTACATCACGGGCAAGGCGGGGCTGTTCGTCCTGGCGGGCGGCATCCTCGCGTACTTCTTCATCACACCGGCGGCGTATCAGCTCGGCTGGATTCCTGCGAACGTCATGCCCTGGGGCGCGGCTGACTACAGCCGCGAAGAATTCACCCGCCCGCTCGGCATCGGACTGCTGCTCGGCGGGGCGCTGATGGGCATTCTCTTCTCGATGCCCGCAATCCGCGAAGCGATCAAGTCCATCGCAGCCGCGAGCAAACTCCGGTCCGGCAGCGATGAACTCGGGCTGAAAACCATCGGCGTGGCGGTCGTGCTCGGATTGATCGTTCTGTTCATGGCGGCGGACATCGTCGGCAACACGCCGGTCAACCCCCAGCACTGCCCGGTCACCGGCGAGCCGGTCGACCGGCAGGTCGAAACCGCCGAGTACGACGGGTACACGATCGGCTTCGCCACCGACGAAGCGACCGAGCAGTGGCGGCATGAGTGGACTGACGAACAGCGCGACGCGTTTATGGACTCTCAGCACGCCCGGCCGGGCTGGCTGGCGACGCTCAACCCGCATGTGCGGGCGGCGATCATCGCGATCATCGGAGCGATCTGGATCTGGTTCGCGGGGATCATTATCTCACAGTGCGCGGGCATGACGGACTGGTCGCCAATCTCAGGCATGTCGCTGCTGACGGTGGTGCTCGTGCTCATGCTTGCCGGGTCCGGCGCGGTACTCGGGGCGGTCCTGCTTGGAGCAGCGTTGTGCGTGGCGATCACCCTCGCGGCGGACATGATGGGAGACATGAAAACGGGGTATCTCGTCGGCTCGCAACCGAAACGCCAGCAGTTCATCGAGTTGTGCGTCGTGTGGCTCGGGCCGATCATCGCCATGTGCACGCTGATGATCATCGTTGAAGCGAACCGCGCGCAGTTCGGCGTGGACATCGGCCCGGGTACCGACACGCACGCCCCGCAGGCGGTCGCGCTGGAGGCTGTCGTCACCGGCGTGCAGGGCGGCGAAATGCCGTATGCCCTCTACGGCTTCGGCGCACTGATCGGGGCGCTGCTCGGGCTCGGCGCGTTCTCCGGGCTTGGCGTGCTGGTCGGCATCTCGATGTTCCTGCCGTTCGCGTTCATCGCGACCTACGGCGTCGGCTGCCTGATCAACATGGCGGTGCAGAAGATCAAGGGCCGGGCCTGGGCCGAGGCCTGGGGTGTTCCGCTCGCGGCGGGGCTCATCGTCGGCGAAGCGCTGCTGTCGCTGCTCATCAACGTCATCGTTCTGATCAGGGAGGCCTGAGCGTGAAACTTCTCGGCTCACTGCTCGTGACCGCGTGTCTCGTTCTCGGCGCCTTCGCGGCATCGACGGCGTATGTCGTACCGGTCGACTCGATTGATCCGCAGCGCGACGCCGTCACCCTGTACGCTCCGGCCGGCGTCAGTGACGAAGTCCCCGACGACCCCGCCACCCCGCGCCAGCCGCTGCTCGAACCCGGTCCAATCGACGACCCGCTGGTTCTAACCGCTGAGCACCTCGACACCCTGCGCGACGAGGGCGTCCGGCGCGTACACGTCAAGGAGTTTTCGATCCGGCGATGGCGCGAGGCATGGCTGTTCGGGGTTGCGGCCGCAGGCCTGCTGGTTGGATCGCTGTTGGTTCGCACCGCGATCCGGCGCGAGGTGACCGCTGTGGCGTCGACGACGCCCGAGGTGGCGACGGAGTCGCCCCGCCAGTTGCTTGAAGGAGCGATCACACAGGCGCGCGAACTCGTCCTCGAACTCGACGGCCTGGCCGATCAGGCCTCCCGCCGCCAGACAATCCTCCGACACGTGCAGATACTGCAGGACGACTACTTCGAGCCGTTCGTCTACAGCCGGGCGAAAGTCATCAACGAACTCGGGATGGGAGGGTACGCTCAGCTTATGGACCGGTTCGCCGCCGCCGAAAGGCAATTCAACCGGGCGTGGTCGGCGGCAGCGGACGGGGTGGCCGATGAAGCCGTCCTCAGCATTCGACGCGCCGTGCCGCTTCTTGAAGAGGCCGGCGAGCGATTCCAGGCCCCGACCGCCGGCCCGGCGTAAGCCCCCGATTGCCCTGCCATGACCCGCGGTTGAATTCCGTGTCGGCCCCGGCCGACCAGCCGGACGATCATGCAGAGCGGTTGAGCCGGTTGACGATGCCGGTACACTGGTTTTCTTTTTCGCACGGTGACCGCCCCCCCGCCCGCGGCGTCCCCGGAGCATTCCGCGTGAAGCAACTCGTGCGGCTGACATCTTTTCGACGGCTGGCGAGCCTGCTGCGTGCCGATCGGGACTGGTCCTTTGTGATCGTGGCGGCGGCGATCGGGCTGCTCATGGGCACCGTCGCGATGGCGTTCATCATCCCGCTGCATTGGCTGGAGGAACTTTTCGCCTCCGCCCCCCCGGAGACGCTGTACTGGCTCGTCCCGCTGCTGCCGGCGGCCGGTGGTTTGGCCACGGGACTCGTCATGTACCTCATGAGCGGCGGCGCTGTCTCGCCGAGCGTCTCCGGCGTCCTCTACGCGATCCACCGCGGCAAGTCGAAACTGCCGCTTCGCGACGGCGTGCAGAAATGGATCGGCTCGACGCTCACGCTCGGCTCCGGCGGCTCGGCAGGCGCGGAAGGCCCGATCGTAACGATCGGTTCCGTCATCGGCTCAAGCGTCGCGCGGCTGCTCAAGCTCAGCCCGCAGAACACGGCAACACTGCTCGGCTGCGGCGCGGCGGCCGGCATCGCCTCCGTCTTTAACGCCCCGATCGCGGGAATCTTCTTCGTCCTCGAAGTGCTGCTGCGCGATTTCTCGCTGCGGACCTTCACGCCGATCGTCATCGCCTCGGTAATCTCCGCTGTCTGGACGCAGACTGTGCTCGGAACGAACGAGCCGCTGTTCGGCGTCGGGCGGGACTTCTTCGCCCGTGAGGGGTTGCAGTTCACCGTCGCCGAAGTGCCGAACTACATCCTGCTCGGGATTGTCTGCGGACTGAGCGCCTGGCTGTTCGTCAAGGTCGTGTTTCTGATCACGAACCTCTACAGCCGATGGAACATTCATCCGGTGCTCAAGCCAATGACCGGCGGGCTCATGCTCGGTGTGCTCGGCGCCGGGTATCTCGTCTTTGTCGGCCCCGGCGTGCCGGACTTCTACGGCAACGGCTATCCGGTCATCAACGCCCTGCTGGACCCGTCGTCGGCGTACTACGGGGGCAACGGCAACGCGGTCGACGACGGACAGACCCTGTCAATGGCTCTGCTCGCCACGCTGGTTATGCTCGCGATCCTCAAGGCGGTGGCGACCGGGCTGACGATCGGCTCGGGCGGCGCGGGCGGCCTGTTCGCCCCGTCGCTTCTTCTCGGCGCCGCGACGGGCGGGGCGATGGGCATCGTCGTCAACATGCTCGGCTGGTTCCCCGCCGCCCCGCCTGCCTATTACGCCCTGGTCGGCATGGCCGCCATGCTCGCCGCCACTACCCATGCCCCGCTGACCGGGATCCTGGTCGTCTACGAACTGACGCAGCGGTACGAAATCATCCTGCCGATCATGCTCGCGGCTGTCATCGCCACCATCGTCAGCCGCCTGATCAGTCGCGACAGCATCTACACCGCGCAGCTCAGCCAACTCGGCGTGCGGATCGGCACGATGAGCGACCTGACTTTGCTGCGGCAATTGTCGGTCAACGACGTTCCGCTGACCCCGGCCGTCGAAGTCCACCCTGACGAATCCGCGCAGCGGCTTATCGACCTTGCTGAGAAACACGCCGTCGGCGACTTCGTCGTCGTCGACGAACGCCGGCAGTACCTCGGCATGGTCATCGGCGGCGATCTGCGCGAAGCGCTGGTCTACCGCGAGGCCATCCCCCTGCTGCAAGTCAACGAACTGCAGCGCAGCAATCTGCCCACGGTCCAGCCCGACGAATCGCTCGACCTCGTCCTCGACAAGTTCAGTCGCCATGACGTCCAGGCCCTGCCCGTCATCAACGAATCCGCCGGCACGGTGACGGGCCTCATCACCCGCGGCCGGCTGATGCGGCTGTACCAGCGGCGGCTGGCGGAGGACTGATCGCCGTGCCCCACCCTGACGATCAGCACGACCGCCAGCCCGACTCAAACCGGGATGAGCGTTTCCCTCGGCGGTTGCGGCTGATCCATCGCCTCCAGTACCAGGCCGTCCACGCCGCGAAAGTCCGCGTCAACGCGGGGCCGCTGCTCGTCTACGCCCTGCCCAACGACGTCGGCGAATCGCGGCTGGGCCTGAGCGTCAGCCGCCGGGTCGGCACGGCCGTTCGCCGCAACGCCATCAAACGCCGGCTTCGCGAAGCGTTCCGCACGAGTCGAGCCGATCTGCCGGCCGGCTACGATATTGTCGTCAGCGTCCGCCCCCACGACCCCGAGAAAACCCAGCAGTACCGAGCGTGGCTTCTCGACGCGATGAAGCGGCTCGACAAGCGATATCGCAAACGATGGCCGAACCGCGCCCCCACACCACCGCCGACGGATCCAGCGCCGCCACCCGGTCCGCCGAACGATCCGAACAGCCCCGGCAGCGAACCGGGCCGATCGCCTGGTGCCTGATCCTCGTGGTCCGCGGCTATCAGGCAACGCTCGCCCCATTGATGTCGGGATACTGCCGGTTCCAGCCGACGTGCTCGAACTACGCCATCGAAGCCCTGCGCACGCACGGGGCAGTGCGCGGCACGTGGCTGGCGATGCGGCGGCTGCTGCGGTGTCACCCGCTCGGCGGCATCGGGTATGATCCGGTCCCGCCGGCCCGCGACACTGCCCGAGAAGACTCTGGTGGCGGGTCCGCAGAGGGGGTTGCCGCCGACCATGACCGCACCACCGCCCGGAACTGCTGACTCGCCCGCAACGCCGGAGAGCGATTCATCGTCACCCCCCACCGGGCCGGTCGAGCCGCGCCAGCGACTCGAATCGCTCGACATGCTGCGCGGCCTGGCAATCTTCGGCATCTTTATTGTCAACATCCCGTTTCTTGCCGGCCCGCTTCCGGAAGCCATCCAGGCGTCCATGCTCACGCATGATGATCCGCCGACGCTGGCGATCCACGTGATCGTCAAGTGGCTCTTCGAATACAAGTTCATGGGTCTGTTCGCGACGCTCTTCGGAGCGGGCATGGCCCTGCAGTGGATGCGCCACGTTCCCAGCGGCCGGCAGGCGTGGCGGATGGTCGTGCTCATCATCCTCGGCCTCGGACACGCGACGCTGCTGTGGTACGGCGACATCCTGTTCGAATACGGCATCGTCGGGCTGGTCATGATCGGACTGCTCTGGCTGCGGCCGCGGACGATGCTGCTGCTCGGCGCCGGGGGCGTCGGATTGCAGGTTCTCATGATCACGCTGCTTGGCATCCTTGGCATGCTCGCTGAACCGCCGCCCGAGGATGACCACGCCGCATCAACTGAACAGAGCGTCGTTCATGAGTACCCCGCGAACAGCGAAACAACCGGCGAATCCTCGAATGAGACCGATGAGCCCACCTCACGCTGGGAGCGATACGGCGAGGCCATGAGCGCATCACAGCGGGACATCTTTCACCCCGGCTGGATCGAAGCCGAGCGCATCGCCTACACGGAAGGGCCGATGGGGCTGACCGTATTCATGCGGTCGATCACGTTCCTCGCGGCGTTCGTGATCCTCAACGTCCTCGGCGGGTTCATCTTTCGCATCGCCGGGCTGTTCCTGCTTGGCGCGGCGCTGATGAAGCTCGGCTTTTTCAACCGTGAACACATCGCTTGGCACCGGCGGATCATGCTGTTCGTGCTGCCGGCGGGAATTCTCCTCGAAGGCGTGGCGGTCGGCATCATCTTGGCCACGGCTGACGGGGCGTTCGGCGGCCTCGTCGGTGAAGCATTGCACGCCATCGCGAGCGTCGTGCTGCTGATCGGCTACATCGGGACCGGATGCTGGATCGTTCACGCTGATGCGCTTCGCCCCCTCCGCCGGGCGCTCGCCGCCGTCGGCCGGATGGCGCTGACGAACTACCTGCTTCAGTCGCTGGTCGCTTCCCTCATCTTCTACTGGTGGGGACTCGGTCTTTTCGGGCGAATCGAACCGGCCGGGCAGATCGCCAT
>SLJD01000287.1 GCA_007135295.1 Phycisphaerales bacterium | reverse complement strand
GTTCGCCGGACCGCGCACCGTCGCTCGCCTCTTCGAACGATCCGCCGCCGCCCGCCAATGCCCGCCCCGCGCCGGCGGCGGCCGTCCCGGCCGGCCCGGCCGTCGCCTCGCCCGACGCCCCGCCGTGCTTGATCGCGTTGCCGACGATGTTCTGCAGGATGATGAACAGCAGGTCGGGATCGGTCTCGGCCGTCGCGCCCGGCGCGACGTCAACCGACAGGTCCATGCCCCGGCTGGCGACCTCCTCGCTGAAGGACGTCGCGATCTTGCTGCACTTCTCCTGGAGGCTGACGTCCTGGACGAACGACGCCTGGTCCGCCCGGCGCAGGCGCTCGTGGTGGAGCAGCCGCCGCATCCCGTCGGTGGTGTGCCGGATCGTCCGCCGCGCGGTGTCGATGATGGCGCGCGTCTCGTCGAACTCCGGCGAGGACGCCAGCCGCCGGTCGAGCCGATCGAGGGACATGAAGATCGCCATGAGGTTGTTGCTGATGTCGTGCGAGAAGTACGAGAGGAACTTGACCTCCGCCTCCGCCCGCTCGCGGAGCTTCTCCTGCTGCTTGTCAACCATGGCGAGCACGCCCTGCTGGATCATCACGTCGACCATCGCATGAAGCGAGGCGGACTGGTCGGCGGCCATCCGGCGGCCGAGATGCTCCTCGACCGAGACGACGATCGCCGCGCGCAGGAGGCGCTCCTCGACGAGCAGGTCGAACAACTCGGCGTCGCTGAAGAATCGGTCAACGCCGTGGCGCGGGGCGCTTTCGAGCAGGGAGCCGATCTGCCCGGGGTCCGACGAGTCCAGCGCGACGGCGACGGACTCGAGGATGACGCGCAAATCGTCCTCGAACTGCTCGATGGTGAACCGGTTGAACTGCGGCAACTCCACGAGCGTGCGCTCGCGCCACCGATCGAGGATGCGGTCGGCCGTCGCCCGCAGCGCAGCGGCCAGCTCCGGGTGCGCGCAGTGCGTGATGATATTCTGGGAATCAGGCATCGGTGAGTCGTCCCTCCAAGTGCGTCAGCCGGGCCGTGCGGATCCGTCCTGAGTATAGTCGGCGCAGCCGGCCGCCGCAGACCCGCCTCATCCCCGCTTCGACCCGCCTCGCCGCCGCTTCGACCCGCCTCGCACGCCACCCCCCACCCCGCTCCCGGGCCGAAGCAGGGCACCCGGCGTGCGGGCTTTCGGCAGCACATGCACTCGCGCCCCGATGCGATTCAAAGTTCGTATGATGCGACCGTGAACTGCCTCGATTGCGGCTCCACCCTTGACGGCTGCACCCTTGACGGCTGCACCCTTGAAGGAGTGTCGCAGCGCCGCTGCCCGGAGTGCGGCCGCGGCTTCGATCCGGCCGATGACGGCACGTTTTACATTCGTGAACTTGCTCTGCGAACGGGCGTTCGATGCCTCTGGGCGGCGTTGGCCTGCATCGCGTATGCGGTGTTCCTGATCACACGCCAATCGATCCTGAGCACCATCTGAACACACGGATCTGCGCTTCATCCCGGCGGGCATGCGCATCAATGCTGACCTCGAGCGTATCGCCGCTCAGCCGGACACGGCCCGGCGCGCGGGCGATTGAGCGATCGGCTCGAGCCAGCCCCATTGATCGGGTGTTGAGCCATCGAACAGGCCGTGAAACGCCCGGTGAATGGTTCGCGTGACCGGCCCGACCGTGCCGGTGCCGATCCGCACGCCGTCGACCGAGCGCACGGGCGTGATCTCCGCCGCCGTGCCGCTGAGGAAGATCTCATCCGCCACGTAGAGGACTTCGCGGGGGAGCGTCTGCTGCCTGACCTCGATTCCGTTGGCTTCGGCGAGGGTGATGACCGTATCCCGCGTAATGCCTTCCAGAATCGATCCGCTGATTGGCGTCGTGTAGATCGTGCTGTCGCGGACAACGAAGATGTTCTCGCCCGGGCCTTCGCTGACATGGCCGTTGACGTCAAGAGCGATCCCTTCGACGTACCCGTGCCGCACCGCTTCGGCGGCGATCAACTGCGAGGAGAGGTAATGCCCGCCGGCCTTGGCAAGCAGCGGCAGGGTGTTCGGAGCCGGCCGCTGCCAGGATGACACGCAGACGTCCGCGCCCTGCTCCTGGGCGTCTTCGCCGAGGTACGTCCCCCACTCGATGCCGGCGACGGCGACTTCGACCGGCGTGTCGCCGGCCGGCAGCAGGCCGAGCGTTCCCGCGCCGCGATACGCGACCGGCCGCAGGTACGCTGATCGCAGGCCGTTCATCTGAACAACCGTGTGGCACGCCTCGATGATCTCGCCCACCGAGTAGGGCATATCGATGTTGTAGATTCTGGCCGAGGCGAAGAGCCGCTCGATGTGTTCGCGCAGTCGAAACCCGGCGGGGCCGTTCGGCGTGTCGTACACGCGAGCGCCTTCAAAGACGGATGAACCGTAGTGAATCGCGTGGGCCATGACGTGTGTGGTGGCCTGGTGCCACGGAACTGTCTCGCCGTTGAACCAGATCCATTCCGGCGGGGTGTATCCCATTGTTGCCGATTCCTTCGTGAACGCGACTGGTGCAGGCCGCGTCGTCGAACCATGAACTCAGTAGCGTCGAAGCAGGCGGCTGCCTTCAACCGGACTGGTCATGCTGACCCGGCCGGCGCTGAACGATTCCCGGTCGATACGCCGGTCGACCGCGGAACGGTCCCGCGTCAGGACCGTGACGGTCTCAACATCGTGCAGATTGCTGACGTGCCGCTGCAGCGTGTCGATGGACCGCTCGCCGGTAACGGCCAGGTCCGCTTCCAGCCATCGCCCGTTGTGCGTGTGAGTCGCTTCGACCCGGCGGATGGAAAACCCGCGCCGGCCGACCAGTCCGATCAGCCGGAGAAGCGATCCTTCGGTGGCGTTCATTCGAACAGACAGCGTGGCGTTCATCAGATGTGACTCCCTTGCAGCATTTTCGAGTTGGATGTTGCCGGCGGAACCAGCGGCCAGACGTTCGCTTCGGTGTTGATGGCAACGTGGGCGAGCATGCTTCCGCGGCCGTGAAGCAGCCGGTCGATGGCATTGGGCAGATCGTCCGGAGAATCAACGCGGAAGGCCGACATGCCGAACGCTTCGGCCACCCGGGTGAAGTCGGGGTTGTCCGACAGGTCGATCTCGCTGTAGCGGTCGGCAAAGAAAAGGTGTTGCCACTGCCGGACCATGCCAAGCGACTGGTTGTCGAGCAGCAGAATGCGCACCGGCAGGTCGTACCGGCGAAGCGTGGCGAGTTCCTGAATGTTCATCATGATCGAGCCGTCGCCGGTAACGCAGATGACGGTCGCGTCCGGGTCGGCCAGTTGAGCGCCGATGGCCGCCGGCAGGCCGAATCCCATCGTGCCGAGACCGCCGCTTGTCAGATGCTGTCGCGGATGCTTGAACTGGTAGTGCTGGGCGACCCACATCTGATGCTGGCCGACGTCGCACGTCACGAGGACATTCTCATCTGCGGCCAGCGACAGATCGCGCAGGAGCGTCGGCGCGTAGACGTGTGCCACCGGCGGATCGTAATCCCAGGCCTTGTCGCGTTTCATCGCCAGGCAATGCCCCCGCCAATCGTCGATCGGCATTGGCACGGCGAGACGCTCCAGCGTCTGATTGAGGTCGCCGAGAACCGGCGCATCCGGTTGCCTGATCTTGCCCATCTCGGCCGGATCGACATCCAGGTGAATCACGCGGGCGTGCGGGGCAAACTCATCAAGTTTTCCCGTTACCCGGTCGTCGAACCGGGCGCCGACCACAACGAGCAGGTCACTCTCCTGCACAGCCATGTTTGCCGCCGGCAGGCCGTGCATGCCGAGCATGCCCAGCGACAGTTCGTGTTCGCACGGCAGTGAGCCGAGTCCCTTGAGCGTCTGCACCGTTGGAATACGGCTGGTTTCAACGAACTGCCGAAACGCATCGACAGCATCAGCGTTCACGACTCCCCCGCCGACGTACACAACCGGCCGGCGGGACTGTTCAAGTAACGCGACAGCATGGTCCAGCTCGTTCTCATTGAACCCGGCCCCCGCCTGCGTCCGCCGGTGAGGCGGAGACGCGAGATCGCCGTGTGGATTCGCTCGCTGCATCGCCGCCGCAGCGACATCCTTGGGCAGGTCGATCAGCACCGGCCCGGGCCGGCCGCTGCCGGCAATCTCAAACGCTTCGGCAACGACGGCTGGAATGTCGTCTGCGCAGCGGACGAGGTAGCTGTGTTTCACAACCGGCATCGTGATGCCGAAGGTGTCAACCTCCTGGAACGCATCGGTTCCCAGCGCGCCGCCGGGCACCTGACCAGTGATGGCGATGAGCGGGACGGAGTCCATCATCGCATCGGCCAGGCCGGTCACCAGATTCGTCGCGCCGGGCCCGGACGTCGCCAGGCAGACGCCGGGCTTGCTCGCGGTCCGGGCAAACCCGATCGCCGCCAGCGCGGCCCCCTGCTCGTGCCGGGTCAGCACGTGCCGGATCGATGATTCGAGCAGGGCGTCGTAGACCGGCATGATCGCCCCGCCGGGATAGCCGAAGACCGTTACCACGCCCTGTGCTTCGAGTGCGCGAACCAGTGCCAGCGCGCCATTCATGGACATGACTTCGACTCCTGCGGGAGAAACGACATCCTCGCACGAAGGGCCGCACCGGTGCGTTCGATCGGATGATCGAGGTCATTCTGGACGAGCGCCCTGAAGCGTTCGCCTCCGCATCGGTGTTCGCGGATCCATTCGTCACCGAACTCCCCGTTTCGAACCTCCTCCAAAATTCGTCGCAGGTTGGCGCGAACATGGTCATCGATCACCCGGGGCCCGCGCGTCACGTCGCCGTACTTGGCCGTGTCGCTGACGTAGCGGTGCATGCGCTCCAGGCCGCCCTCGTAAAGCAGATCGACGATGAGTTTGAGTTCGTGCAGGCACTCGAAGTACGCCACTTCGGGGGAGTACCCCGCCTCGACGAGCGTCTCCCAGCAGGCGGTGGCGAGTTCCGTCACCCCGCCGCACAGCACGGCCTGCTCGCCGAACAGGTCCGTTTCCGTCTCCTCGTCGAAGGTCGTATGCAGCACGCCCGCCCGCGTTGCGCCGAGTCCGTGGGCGTAACTGCACGACAGGTCAAACCCGTCACCTGAGGCATCCTGATGCACCGCGACGAGGCACGGCACGCCTTCGCCGGCTTCAAACTGCCGCCGGACGAGGGAACCCGGTCCCTTCGGCGCGACCATCACCACGTTCAGGTCGTCACGCGGCTGGACCTGGCCATATCGCACGCTGAAGCCATGCGCGAAGAGAAGCGTCGCTCCGTTCGGCAGATTCGGCCTGACAACGTTCTCATAGACATCGCGCTGCTCCATGTCCGGCACGAGCAGTGCCAGGAGATCCGCTGCCCGGGCCGCGTCATCAGGCGCACGGACTTCGAATCCATCGACGGATGCCTGCGTGGCGGACGGGCCATCAGGCCGCGCGCCGACGATGACTTCAAGGCCGCTGTCGCGTAGATTGAGCGCGTGAGCACGGCCCTGGCTGCCGTATCCAAGCACGACAAGAGTGCTGTTATTCAGTGCTTCGGTGTTCATTTCTTGCGGATCAAGCATGGGCATGGCGTTCTCCTTCTGACGGGGATTCGGTACGTGGGTGATTCGAACTCGCGCTCGCATGCACGCCGGTCACCGCACCAAGCGATGCGGACGCGACGGTCGCGGCGTATTTCTCAAGGACCGGCCACTTCTCCCGCTCGGGCATGGCCGCCGGCTCCCGGCCGCTGAGATCAGCATCGACATCAATGCATTGCCGTTCGGTATCGATGGCGACCATGTCGCCGTCACGGAGACGGGCGATCGGGCCGCCGGCGGCGGCTTCGGGGGCGACATGGCCGACCATGAACCCGTGCGTCGCGCCGGAAAATCGGCCATCGGTAACGAGCGCGACATCGCTTCCCATCCCCCGGCCGACAAGGGCCGACGTCACGCCGAGCATCTCGCGCATGCCCGGGCCGCCGGCGGGGCCTTCAAAGCGGATGACGACGACGTCGCCCGGCTGAACACGACCTTCCTGGACGGCTTCGAACGCGTCTTCCTCGCGATCGAACACGCGGGCCGGGCCGTAATGCGCCAAGCGCTTCTGGCCGGAGAGTTTGATGACACATCCCTCGGGCGCGAGCGACCCGCGCAGCACCATCGTTCCACCACGCGGGCTCAGCGCCTTGTCGGTCGGCACGACCACACGCTGGCCGGGGGTTTCGCAGACCTCGTCAAGTTCTTCGAAAAGTCGTCGGCCGGTGACGGTCAGGGTGTCGTGCAACAGCCCGGCTTCGCGCAGGCGCACGCCAACCAGCCCGATCCCGCCGGCCGCTTCCAGATCCGGCGCGGTGTACTGCCCCCACGGCTTGAGATTGGCCAGCGTGGGAGTGCGCGCGGATACGCGTTCGAAATCATCCAGTG
>SLJD01000260.1 GCA_007135295.1 Phycisphaerales bacterium | reverse complement strand
GTATTCAGCGAGAACCTCAACTTTCTTTGAATACTCGTAGTTCTGCAACGCCCCGCCGACCAGCGAGGCCGCTTGGCACCCACTGAGTACCACGCCAGCAACAATCAGTGCCGGCATGACCGCCATTATTCGAAGGTTGATCGTTCTCACAGGCCGATCCCCTTGTAGGAGAGGACTTTGTACACCCACGCCGCCGCAGCCAATCCCGCGACCGTCCACCAGAATCGCCACCCGACCACTCCCTTCAGAAGAATACCGACATTCGCTCCAGTCGCAGCCGTGTACATCCCCCCGATCAACGCCATCGCAGTGCCCATCGCCAGCAGGAAACCGAATGGCTGGGTCTGAAACGAGGCTAGGAAACTGCCGTCAGCCGCGAATGCGAATGATGTCGTCATGCCACACGTCACACATGGCGTCTGCATTGTACTGATCCATCCACACGATGGCAGGCCAAGTTGCGTGTGCGTGCCGAGACCTTCCGAGGAAGGCGTCGACCACCATGCCACAACAAGGACGGCCGAAGCGAACAATGCCACAGCCGCCCCGATCAACCGTCGGGCGAAGAATGGATCGCCACCGTTCGAGCCATCATCAACGGGATGTCCAGAATCATCGTACATGGGCACATGTTGATCCATCACAACCACCCTACCCGCCGATCGGCAAACCGGCAATGTGAAAGACGCAAGTCTACTCCGACTCCCAATTCAATAGAGAGCGATGTTGGTTCGGATTTTCATTACACTGCTTCAAGTATCGGGGCATCGCCCCGTGGAGATCATGCATATCGACTCCCAGACCTGTATACCCATATTCAACACATTTGGCTAATGATATACTGAGTATCCGGCGCCACCCCGACAACAACAGGACTTCAATCCGATGCCCCAATGGACCGACGGTCACCTTGATCTGGCCTATTGCACGCTCCGAGGTCGTGACATCACTGGCCCGTACCCCCCGCCCGATGATGGGTGCGTGACCCTGCCGGAGTTGAGGGCGGCTGAAGTCAACCTCGCCCTTGCAACGATATTCACTGAACCGGTCGAAGCCGGACAATCGCCGCGGGAAGAGGATGCTGCTTATCCCACCGGCAACTTTGTCGCTGCTGAAGCGTGCGCTCGCCAGCAACTGCTCATTTACGAAGACCTTGAACGACGCGGTGAGCTTCGAATCGTCCGCACCCGGGAAGATCTTCATCGCGCCACGAGTCAGCCGGGCATCGTGCTGCTGATGGAAGGCGCTGATCCGATCCGCGACGCTTCGCGTGTCGGCGAATGGTTCCGGCGGGGCCTGCGAATTATCGGGCTGGCATGGGCGCGAGGCACGATGTTCGCGGGCGGCAACAGTCGTCCCGCCGGCCTGTCCGACCTGGGCCGGGCTCTCGTAGAAGCCATCGATCAGCACTTCATGGTCCACGATGCGTCACACCTCGCTGATGCTGCGTTCGATGAACTGCTCGAACGGGCCCGCGGCCCGGTGATCGCATCGCACTCAAACTGCCGGGCACTTCTTGACGCGGGGAATCAGCGGCACCTGACCGATGACTACATCCGTGCAATCGCTGAGCGGGGTGGCGTGATCGGCCTGAACCTGCACGCCCCGTTCGTCAGCCGGAACGATCCTCCGGGGAGCCACCACGCGATCGATCACGTGGAACACATTGCGCAGGTCACCGGACGCGATGATTGCATCGCCCTCGGATCCGATATGGACGGCGGTTTCCCCGCAAGCCGGCTCCTCACCGACATCCAGCGCCCGGCGGAACTTAACCGTCTGGCTGACCGACTCAGCGAACGCGGCTGGAATGACGAACAGATCGACCGGTTCCGTTTCGGAAACTGGCACCGACTTCTTGAACTGTCGCTGCCGAGCGAGGCCGAAACGCCGTTAGCCGGCGAATAATCAGCCGTACGCGGCCTGCGGCTGATTCAGCGCCGCGGCGTACCACTGGCGACCGGCCTCAACATCCACCGGCGCAACCACATGCAGGTGCAGATCAGAACCATGCAGATCAGCCACGCGGTCAGGCCGATCCGTGACAACATGGATGGTCGGGGGACGGTCAAAGGTAAGCCCATGCTCACGGCAGGCCAGGGCCAGCAGTTCCTGGTGCGTCCGCACCCACCGGCTGACGACATGTGCGTCACGCAGGTCCGGATCACGCATCAGCAGATGAACGCGTCCGGATGAATCCGCCGCCAACTCGACGCGTTCGTGACCGGGACAGCGAACGGGTAGTGCCGTAAGTCCAGCAACCTGATCAGCCAGGGGCAGCGCCTGCCCACCCTCGGTGGGTTCCGCCGACCGCTCCGGTGACTTGCACTCAACCGTCACCTTTGGCTTCGGCGTCAGCCGTGCGTGACCCCGCGGGGGCATGCTTGATCCGGCGGATGAAGCACGCGACTGGCTTGTACCCGCCGTGCGCGCTGGCGCCCATTCATCCGGCGACGACGCGGCCCGCGATGAACCCGCCGCCTCCTGCATTTGCGCCGTGGAAGGGGATGGTGATTCGCGGGGGCCAGTGCGCCCCGTCATCTCACCCGGATCCGATGCTGAATCATCAGCAGCAACAGCTGATTCGTCAGGCCGGTCATCGGACGATCTGCCGCCGCTGCTCGCCAATTCGGCTTCCAGTGCGGTGATGAATTCGTTGCGGGGGGCATGCGCCTGTGGATCCGGTGATATCTGACGACGTTCTCGCGACCTGTCTACCGCAGCGGACTCCTCACCAATAGCCTTGTGCGTTCGCTCGGCCCGACGAATCCAATTGATCACCTCACCGAGCGGCGGGATGGTCTTGTTCTCGAACCGGAGAAAGCCCGTCGACTCGATTGTGTGCTCCATGCACGGCACGCAGAGCGCCAGGGGAATCCGCACTCCGAGGAAGGAACGGGCCGTGCGGTTGAGCCGATCGACCATCCGTTCAGCAGCCTCGGGCGACGCGCCAAGCACCGCTGCTGCAATGTCGGGCACTCGCCGGCCTCCCTGCTCGGAACTGTCGACAAGCTGCTTGACCATCTGATAGGCAGCCACCACCGCCGCCTCATCCGCACCGGTCAGAACATGCACGTCATCGCACAGCCGGGTATCGAGTTGATCGATGCCCTCACCCACGTCGGGCCGGATGAGCCACTGCCGGACCGATCCCGCGAGCACTTCGATGGTGGCACGCAGGTCCTCCCCGTCAAGCCGAGCCACCAGTGACGGCTCGGCTCGCAGCAATTCGATCGATGCCATCGGACCATCGAAACGCAGCATGGCAGTCGGTCCGGCATGCCGCGCGGCAGCGTCGGCGTATGGCGACATCCACACCCCCGCCCGAACCGGCAGGTGGCCGACAAGAGATAGCCGGACCTTTGACGCGACTGCTGAGCCCGGCTCCAGCGGTTGATCGTTGAGGGATTGCTGGTCGGGATCGGTCAGAAAAAGTTCCGCCAGTTCGTCGTAGGGATTCGACTGCTGGTGGGATGATCGGGTCATTCATGGGCCTCCTGCACTTCGCCGATGACCAGCACGCTGTACGGCTCGCCGTTCGCATCCAACTCCTGTCGCGCATTGTACGGATCCGCCCGCCACATGCCGTCGATAACCAGCCGGTAGCGATAACGACCCGGCGGCAACTCGACGCGAGCGCTCAGGCACTCCTGCTTCGGGTCAATGCGAAGCGGAAGCCTTTCAGGCGACCATTGATTGAAGTCACCGGCGACAGCCACCTCCCGCCCAAGCTCAGCCGGCAGATTGAACATGACCACCGACCCATCACACCGCACACCGTGGACGCAAGCTCCGGCACCGAGGTTCCGTGCATGGCCGGCCTGCTGTTCAGCTTCATCCGAGAGTGGCCCGGAGCCATTGCGGCCGGCACTTTCTGACGGACCGTGATCCGGCGGTTGCGGCGTGGTTGAGGATGGCGCGTCGGCGTTTGCTGTCATGCCCAGTTCGCGAACACGTCGCGCCAGTTCTGCGGCCCGCCCACCGAGCCGCTGCCCTGTTTCGGGGGGCGGAGAAACGTGGTCGCCTCCGCCGCCCGTTGCATTTCGGCCCCATGCGACATCAGCCCAGGACTCGCCGTTGACATCATCCTGCCGGGCAAGCACTTCAACATACACATCGTGTTCCGGCTCATGCGATGCAAGCCAGTCGGCCAGCGCCTCGTACTGCTCGGCCGCGCAGGTTTCCGGGGCGTACTCGATGATGGGCTGGCCGAAGCTCGCCGCCTGGCGGATCGATTCGTGCTCATCGATCACCACCGGAGCGAGCTGCGAAGGGAAGTTCGTGCGCAGTGAATGGAGGATCTCTTCAGAGAGTGATTGAGTCGGCCGGTGCATGCTCGGCAGCAGATGGCTCACCATGCGGCGATTGAGTCGGCTGGCCAGATGCTGAACTGTTTTCCACTGTTTTTCCGCGCCGCGCAGGGCAAAGTAACTGGTTTCCACCGGGATCAATGCCTCACCGGCTGCCCGAAGCGCGTTGTAAGTCAGCAGCCCGATGGTTGGCGGACAATCGATCAGGCACCAGTCATACTGCCCAGCATAGTGGCTGAGAAGAGCCGCCAGACGACGATCCCGGTCCGGCAACTGATAGAGCCCGCCGCCGGCAGCTTCCAGACCGGCCAGGCGCATCGTGCTCGGAATGAGATCGAGGTTGCGGCTCACCTCCCACGTCAGGCCGCGCGTCGTCTCCGGATCGAGCGGATCGGCCGGCAGGGCATCGGTGATGCTGCGTTCGATGGATGACTCCGGCACCCCGAGCCCGGCAGCGCAATGGGCCTGCGGATCCATATCGATCAGCAGGGTGCGCCGGCCGCGTCGGGCCAAGACAGCCGCCAGGTTGATGGCTGTCGTCGTCTTGCCGCATCCACCTTTCTGGTTGACAATCGCGATGGTCCGCACGGGTCGATCCTTTCCTGGGCTGCTCTGCGGTCGGCACAACGTCCGACCACCACAGGAGTCCTTATCGGAACCGCCGGCGAATCATCTTCAAAACAGGTGGATTCCTTCTGGATAGGCGTGGCTTCCGCGCGGCGGCCGCGGCGGCGTCGAAGTAAATGCTCCCCGCCGCTCAATCCTCAGCGCCGACGGCCCGCAGCGCATCGTCGACGGCGGTTTCCGGCAGATCTTCCACGATCTCCGCGGCTCCGAGGCCGACCGGGACGATCAGCCGCCGCCGTCCGCCCGTGTTCTTCTTGTCGAAGGCCATGGCGGATTGAATCACCTCAGATGACACACTTCGAGGCAAGCGGGTCGGCAAGCCGATCTGCCCGAGCAGGGTCTGCACACGATCACGCTGCCCCCCGGACATACGCCCGGTATTGACGGCCACGTCGCACGCGCAGCACAGCCCGATGGACACCGCTTCGCCGTGCTGCAGATTCAGTTCAGCAATGGATTCAAAGCCATGGGCGAACGTGTGGCCGAGGTTCAGCAATGCCCGCTGGCCTCTTTCCCGGATGTCAGTAACAACGACATCAATCTTGACCTGTGCGGAGCGAGTGATAAGTGTTGTCAGTGCCGATTCGTCGTCGCGGCGTGTCGAGTCCCCGACGAATGCTTCGATTTCTTCAAGCAGCGGCCCACTGGCGATCATGCCATGCTTGACACATTCAGCAAGCCCGCATCGAAAGTTACGGTCGTCGAGGGTTGCAAGCACTCGAGGGTCAATCAGCACCGCCCGGGGCGACCAGAACGCACCGGCCAGGTTCTTACCAAGTCCCCCCGCCGGGAGCGGAAGGTTAACGCCCGTCTTGCCTCCGATCGACGCATCGACCATGGCAAGCAGGGTGGTCGGAATCTGCACCAGATCGACCCCCCTCAGGTAGGTGGCAGCTGCGAATCCTGCCGTATCGCCGACGATGCCGCCTCCAAACGCGACCACAGCGTCGGAGCGATCCAATCCGCCCGCAAGCATGGCGTGATAGAGCGTATGAACGGTTTGCAGGGTCTTGGAAGATTCTGACGCGTCAAGGCGGGCTTCAATGCAGGTTCGACCGGTCGAAACAATCTGTTCACGGACAACGTGGCCGTGATCCTCGGCGATTCGTTCATCCACTGCGAGCAGCACCCGACCGGCACGGGGCAGGACAGCGTCAACCCGCTGCTTCAGTGACGAGAGCAGGCCCGGATCAACGAGCACGTCGTACGAATCAGTCGACTGGGACGGTGCGGCAACGGGCAAGCGATTCATGGCCGGGTAGCATCGGCTCGGCGGCGCATCTCCGCAAGCGCTTCGGCCGGATCACTCGGCAGGGAGTCCGCCTCGCCGAGGTCATCAGCAGGCCTGTCATCACGGCTGGGCCCGTCCACAGAGGTGGTTGGCTGGTTTCTCCGGGCTGGGGCGCAGACTGGTCGCATGCGTCGCAGCAGCCACCATGCAATCGCGAAGCCAGAAACAAGCAATACCATGACGATCGGCTGCCAGAT
>SLJD01000427.1 GCA_007135295.1 Phycisphaerales bacterium | reverse complement strand
TCGGTGACCAAGCCGCTGACCGCCGCGCTCGTGCTCGATCTCGTCGAACGCGGCGAGATCGGCCTCGACGACGACATCACCGGGTACGTTGACTTTCCGACCGGCGAGCACGTCGTCACGGTCCGGCACCTGCTCAATCACACGTCGGGCATCGTCAGTTACACGAACGTGCCGGCGTTCTGGATGACCGGGGCGATGCGCGACCTGGAGCCCGACGAACTGCTCGCTTACGTCCGCGACATGCCGTTCGAGTTCGAGCCGGGCGAAGAGTTCAACTACAACAACACCGGCTACTACCTGCTCGGCCTGCTCATTGAGGACGTCACCGGCCAATCGTACGATGAGCATCTGCGCGAGCGGTTCACCGGGCCGCTGGGCCTGTCCCGCACGCGGTACGACGATCCCGAAGCGGTCATGGCCGGCCGGGCGCAGGGATACCAGCTTGTTGGCGAGGAAATCCGGCCCGCGATGGAGTTGGCCATGCGCAACCCCGGCGCCGCCGGGGGGCTGGTCTCCACCGCCGAAGATCTCGTCCGCTGGCAGATGGCGCTGGCGGCCGGCGAGGTGATCGGCCGGGATTCGTATGAGATGATGATCACGCCGACCGAACTGCCCGACGGCTCCGCTGCGAACTATGGGTTCGGCTACGTGATCGGGTCGCTCGAGTCCTTCGACATGGTGCAGCACGGCGGGGGCGTTCACGGCTTCACGGCGATGCTGCTGCACATCCCGGAAAGGGACCTGCACATTGCGGTGCTCTCCAACAGCCAGTCGTACGCCGCGGGGCCGCTGGCGTTCCGCATCGCCCGCACCGCCCTGGGGCTGGCCGATGACGAGCCGGGCGACGAGCCCGTCCCCGCTGGGATGATCGAGCAGATCGCCGGCCGGTATGTAATCGAAGCGATCAACCTGCCGATCCGGTTCTTCGAGCGCGGCGGAAAACTCGCCGCCCAGGCGCAGGGGCAGCCGGTCGTCGAGCTGCGGCACGAGGGCGAAGGGGTGTTCCGCGCGTCGTTCGATCCGACGCTTCGAATCGCGTTCGACCTGCCGGACGATGGCGCCGCAGCGGAGTCGTTCGACTTTGAGCAGCAGGGGATTGAAAGTCGCGGCACGCGTGTAGATGAACCGGCGGATTCGCCGGACGATCCAGATTCCGACGAGGAGGATCCCGACGAGGAAGATCCTGACGGGGGAGCCCCTGACGAGAAAGAACGCACGTGAGTCCGCCCGGGCAGTTGACGCCTGACCCTCCGCCGCTGATGCTTGTGACATGGCGCCTGTTCAGAATCACGGGTTGAGGCACGGATCACGCGCAACGCGAACCACGGCGGCGGCGGGGCCTTGGCTGGTCCCGTGTGTGGCCGCGTTGCTGCTGGCCGGGTGGCTGCTGGGGGGGTGCGCCGCGACGCCGGCATTCGAGATCCCGGACCGTTCGGCCCTCAGTGAGGCCGGTCACGTGCCGGGCGTCGAGCCGGCCGATCAGCGCGACTTTACGCCGGTGATCTTTGACGGTCGCGGCAGGCCGGCGTCGTGGGATGACGTCCGGGCGGGTCTTGATTGGGCGGATGTCATTATGCTCGGCGAGCGGCACGGCGACGGGACCGGACACCGTGTCCAGCACGCGGTGGTGGAGGACGTCCTCGTCCGCCGCCCGGGGGCGGCCGTTGCGATGGAGATGTTCACCCGCGACGAGCAGGTCATCGTCGATGACTACCTGGCCGGCCTGATCGATGTCGAGGAGTTGACCGAGCGGGCCAATGTCGGTGGCTGGCCGGGGTGGATGGACAATTACCAGCCGACGGTCGACCTGGCGCGCGAACACGACGCGGACCTCATCGCCGCCAACGCGCCGCGGCGGTATGTCCGGCTGGCGCGGTTGGAAGGGTACGACCGGCTGCGGGAGCTGAGCGCGGCGCAGCGCGCGACGTTCGACATCCCCGAGCGGCTTGATGACGGGCCGTACTTCGATCGCTTCCGCGAGGTCATGGGCGCCGGCGGCCACGGCGAGATGGACGACGATCACGTGCGTTCCGTCTTCCGCAGCCAGCAGCTCTGGGACGCGACGATGGCCGGCTCGATCGACGCGTCGCTGCGCCGCGGAGCCGCCGCCGTCGTTCACCTCAACGGCGGTTTTCACAGCGATTTCGAAGGCGGGACGGTCACGCAACTCCGCCGGCTGCAGCCGCGGGCGCGGATCCTGACGATCAGTCTCGTCCCGGAAGACGCCCGGTCATTCCGTGACGAAGACCGCGACCGCGCCGACTTCGTGATTTACACCGGCTCGCTCCCGGCCGACTCGCTCTCGGAAAGCGATGACCTTTCGGATGACAAGCCTGACACCGGAAACGAAGCGCCGTGAGGGACGGGATGTGGCGGGGGCAGTCCGGCAATTCGTCATCGTGATCTTATCATCGAGGATCACTGACGAAATCATCATTGAGATTCCTGTTATTGAGATTCCCGGGGGACCGCGCACGCCGACTCCCCCGGCTCGCGGTGCAGGATCGCTTCAGCCCGGCGTTGCGCCCACGCATCACCATCGTTGTTCATCAGATCGGTCAGGGAACTCTCCGCCATGATCCGGTGCGCGTCGCTGACATGCGGCGACTGCCGAATCTCGGCTCCAATGGCTCCGGTGCCTCTTTCATCCGGATTTGTTCGTGTCCGGTCTCGTTTGATTCCGGCTCCGGTCGCTTTCTGATTTGTTCCTGTGCGCCGACGGACCCCGGCGGCACGCTGCGTTGACACGGGATGCCCCCCCGGCCGCGTCAAGGGTGATGTTCATGAAACGCTCCTGTATCCGAGCGAACCGGTCGGAGCGAACGGGGTCGGACGGAACGTTGCTGGTTGACGCAACGGATGGTCCGGCGGTGGTGGCAAAAAAGACGCCGCCGGAGAGTACTCCGTCGGCGTCGAGTCGGCGAGCGGGCGCTATTCGCCGCCTCAAAGATGTCGGGCGGGTGCGCAGCGACGGGATCAATCCGGCTCGGATCGCGCCGCGACCCGTGTTGCCAGTTCGCCCCGGTGCGTCACCACTGCCCGGTGGTCCCGTTGGAGCACGTCGTCCTTCGATGCTTCCACGCCGTCGAGCAGGAAGACGGTGTTCTCGTCGACCTCGAGGGTGATTTCCACGTCCTGTTCGGCGAGGACGAACGTGTTGTTGTTGCGGTCAACGCTTTGAATCACGCCGGTGCTCACTTCGACCGGGTTCGCCGGCACCACCGCCGCCTGCGGGCAGATGGCATGCTCGAATACCGCGGGAATCGCGAGCGGAAGCGAGAGCGTGCCGCAAAGAATGCCGATGTTTGCGATCTTCATCATACGCTCCTTTTCGCGAGGTCCCGGCAAAGCCAATCGCCAGCCAACTCGGCATATCACCTCTCATACGTTTCGGTGAACCTCGATGGATTTTGATTCCTTTGGCGATACGGGATTTACGCGGTTTTTGACCCCGTTCGTCCGCCGTCAGATTGACCGTTTCCTGACAGCCGGAACGGTTCAATCAGACAGGGTGCAAAGTGCCGTGTGCGCGATCCGCGCGAACACTCGCCCGGCCGATCAAGCAAGAACCCGCCCGATCAAACAAGAACAGGGAATCTACTGCAGCGCGATCGCGCCGCCGGACCTCAGTCGCCGCGGATGTCGGGCCGGTCCGCCGCGGTGGCGCGAAGCAAGCGATCACGAACCGCCCGCCACGCCGGATCCGCCGGGGGCGACTCGATGAGCAAGCGATCGACCCCTCGGGCGTCAAGTTGACGCAGGGCATCGAACAGTCGTCGCCCGGCCTCGTCCGGGTCGGCGGGGAGCGTGATGGCGACACGATCCGACGCATCGTCAGTATCCGCGTCAGGAATCGGGTCAGCATCCGGAAGCGAGGCGGCGAAACGCAGCACGCCGACTCGTGCGCGCGACGTTCGGAGCCGCTCGGCGAGGTCGGTCCGGTCGATCAGTTCAGTCGGGGTTCGCGGCGCGTAATGCCGGCGGCGCGTGCCCGGGCTCGCCGCCTGGGCGTCGAGGTGCGGCGTATCGATCGGGCCGAGGGCCGCTTCGAGCTGTTCAGCGGAGACGCTGCCCGGCCGGAGCAGGCGAGGCAACGCCGTGCCGGTCAGGTCAACCACCGTCGATTCCAGGCCGAATCCGCACGGCCCGCCGTCCAGCACGAGCAGGTCGGGTTCGTCGGCGTAGTCGGCCAGCACGTGCTCCGCTGTCGTGGGCGAGACGTGCGAGGACCGATTCGCCGACGGCGCGCTGATCGGCCCGTTGAACGCCCGTAGCAGCCGCTGCGCGCCGTCATGAGCCGGGCATCGCACCGCGATCGTCGGCCGGCCGGCGGTGGCGGCATTGGGGACGTTCGATCGGCGGGCGAGCACGAGCGTCAGCGGCCCCGGCCAGAACGCCCGGGCGAGCGATTCGGCGGCGTCGGGCCATTCGTCAGCGAGCTCACGTGCCTGGTCAACAGTCGCGACATGCGCGATCAGCGGGTTGTCGCGCGGCCGGCCCTTGAGGTCGTACACGCGCTTGAGTGCCGCTTCGCTGAATGTGTCCGCCCCGAGGCCGTAGACCGTTTCCGTGGCGAAGGCGACGACGTCGGCGGCGCGAAGTCGCTGGACGGCTTCGTGGAGGCCGGCGTCGTTGAACTCAGCGCGACGAGCCATGGCGGGTCGGCACGTCGAGCGTCACGACGTCATCCGGATCGACAAGTTCGAGGTTGATGCGGTTGCGTTCGAGGCCGGTCCCCATCGCCCGATGCAGCGACGAAATCGCTTTGTTGTAGTTCACGAGGGCCTCCGCTTCCTCGAACCGGGCCTGGGCGAGGCCTTCCTGCCGCTGGAACTTGAGATTGAGAAACTCCGGCGTCAGGGCGGCGAGGGTCTCTTCCTCGACGAGCAGGGCCCGCAGGTTCTCGGCCTGGGCGACGCGGAAGGAGCGCGTCGCACCGATGAGTTCGTAATTCGTCACCACGTCGCGCAGCGCGGCCTTGACATCCTGGACGATCTGCTGAATCGCCCGGCGGTAGCCGATGACCGCAGCAGAGCGTTCGAGCCGGGCGCGGCGGTATTCGGCTTCCGCAGCACGGTTTCCGATGGGCACTTCGAAGATCAGCCCGAGCAGGTAGTTGATGTACCGCCCGCTGGCCATGTCGCGATAGGTGCGATCCGCCGACTCATCAAGCCCGAAGTACAGCACCTCGCCGCGCACGTTGAGCAGCGGCAGGCGGGCGTTATCCGCGATCCGCTGGCGGATCGCGGCGTCGTCGATCGACAGAATCGCCTGCTGCAGTTCCGGCCGGGCGGTGACGGCGGTGCGGATGGATTCGCTGACGTCGTAGGTCAGCGGGGATTCGATAACCTTCTCGATCGGGCGAAGGACCGACTCTGAGCCGACGGGCAGGTTCGGATCGTTCATCAGCCCCTTGAGCCGATCCGATGCCGCCCGGACCCGGTGGCGCGCGCGGAGCACCGCGGCCTTGCGCTGCTCGACGGTGGCGACGGCGTCGGCGTGCTGGGCTTCGCGAACATCGAAGTCCCGGCGCTGCTCGAGCACGTCGCGGACCTCTTTGCCGACCTCGACCAGCCACTCGCGAATCACCAGGTCCCGCCAGGCGACGGAAAGTTCCCAGTACGCTTCTTCCGTTTCCGAGACGAGTTCGAGCAATTCCGCCCGCAGTTCCTGAATCGACTGGCGGTGCATGTTTCGGCTGAGCCGGATTGACGCCGTGCTGACATCCGTGCCAAAGCCGCGCAGCAGCGGCTGGTTGACGGTGAGGCCGACCTGTGACCGATACGCCGGGTCCGGGATCAGGTCGATCGCCCCTGTGAGGTTGCGCGTGCGCGTCAGTTCCGTGCTGAGCTCGATTTCGCCGCCCGTGGTCAGGGGTCGCCGCACGCCGGTTTCGAACCGGTATCGCCGCTCGGCCTGCACGTCAGAGCCGATCGGCTGGCCCTGAATGATGGGGATAGGCTGGGGCTGGTCAGTGCGGACAAAGTCGCCTTCGCCGAAGAGCACCGCGTCAAACGCTGCTTCGGCGGCGACGAGATCGGCCTCGTTGATCGCCGGCTGGAGCCGGGCCATCTGCACATCGAGGTTGTGATCGACGGCCGTTCTGACGGCGTCGCGGAGATTGAGCTGCACATGCCGCTGCTCGTCGCCGGTCAGGTCCCGACCCAGCGGGGGGGTGACCGGGTCGTCCGTGGCGGGATCACGGAATCGCGGGCCGAGTTCGTCGAGTTCCTCGCGGCGATCGGCGAGCGCGCGTTCCACGTCGCTCGGCTCTCGCGTGGTCTGCCGGCGTCGCGGGTCGGCCGGCAGTTCACGAATTTCGTACTCGATTGCCGAAGAAATAATCTCCTGAAGCACCGGGTCGTCCAGGTCGGAGTCGAGCGGCGACTGACAGCCCCCGGCCCCCAGAATGAGCCCGGTGGCGGTGGACCAC
>SLJD01000360.1 GCA_007135295.1 Phycisphaerales bacterium | reverse complement strand
GCACCGCGCTCGCTCCGCCACCCCCCCCGGCCTCGAACAGCCGCCTTGTCCCACCACCGGCTGGATGATCCGCCCCGCTGCGTGATGCTTCCCCGCCGTGCTCGCCACCGCCTGCACCTGCCGGCATCGCCACGGCAAGCAGCAGCATCGCCCAGATGACGCTGCCCGGCTGGTAGAACGTCATCTCGATCTGGCCGTGCATCGCCAGCACGATCGCCCCCGCCCCGGCCGCGAGCGTCACCGCCCGGCCGGGCAGGCGCTGCAGCAGGACGATCAACCCGAGAATTGCGGCGAGCAAGCCGGCAAGCCCCCCCATGCGCGCGAGGTGATCAAGGTCAGAGAGCGTGTGCAGTTCCGTGAGCAGCGCCGGCACCGCAGCCGCCAGCGCGATCCCCGCGGCGAGGTAGAGGGTTGAACGCGGCACAGTTGATGCGCCGTTCCCCGCACAGGGTGCGGCCGTGGCGTCCTCTGCCTCGTCTTCCGCTGCGCCGCCGCCCGGCTGCCACGCCGCCCGGGCCATCCCCGAGCCGATGCGCCAGGTCTGCCCGATCAGCAGCACCGCCCATGCCGCCCCCGCCACGCCGAGCATCGCCAGCCAGTCCGCCAGCACGTTGTGGGCGCTGGTGACTTCCTCGGGATTGCGCGGGACGCGGTGGAGCATATACGCGTCCTGGTACCCGCCGGGCCCGACACCAATCGCAGGGTTCTCGCCAATGACGCCCGCCGAGGCGACGATGTAATGCCAGCGGAAGAGAAGACTCCGGTCGCCGGCGAAGTCTTCATCGAGCACTGCGCCGCGAATCGCAATCGCCCCGATCGCCGCCGCGAGCAGTCCGACCGTCACGACGCCGCCGATTCGCCCGATCGCCCCGGAGTCCAGCGGCGCGAACCAACGTCGGCCCAGCGCCAGTGCCGCGAGCAACCCGCCCCCCGCCAGACCGGCGAGCATTGCGCCTTTCGAATCCGTCAGCCACAGAAACGCAGCGCAGGAGACAGCGCCGAGCGCCAATGCCACGCGTGCGAGCGGGAACGCCCCGGCGGCCGGGCGGGCATGCGCCGCCAGCGCGATCAGCGCCCCCGCGGCCGCCGCCAGCAGCGACGCGAAGATGTTCGTCGTCATGAACCAGCCGAGCGGCTGCGGCTGGCGCAGCCGGCGTTCATAGATGCGCGCGTTCGAACCGTCCGGTTCCCAGCCGCGCGCCTGGAAGAACGCTTCGCGCTGGGCCTCGAACTGTTCGATCATCTGCTGGTGCTCAACGGTGACCTGCATCGCGCCGCGAGCGATGAGCGGAACCAGCACCGCGAGCAGAACGGCCAGCGTGACCCGCCGCATCGCCGCGTCCCGCGCGAGGTGCGCGACGGCCACCGCCGCGAGCGCGCCACTCCCCCACGTCAGCCCGCGCCAGAGGTGTTCTGCTTCGTGCGCGCCGTGCCAGAGCACGACCGGCAGCGGCACCGCCGCCAGAATCAGCCACCGCCACGCCACCCGTCGACCGGCGATGATTTCACCAGCCAGCGCCAGGCCCACGCCGAGCAGCAGCACCGCGTCCAGAGCGAGACTCCCCGCCGGGCTGAAACCGTCGAGCGGCGTCGCGTCGAGCGCCGGGTCGCTGTCGAAGACGAGCATCGGTGAGAAGCGGGCCATGCACCGCATCGCCGCGACGATCAGGATGGCCAGCAGTCCTGACCAGCGCAGCGCCGACGCGATTGAACCCGGTTTCGTCATGGCGGGCGGCGGTGCCATGCGGCCAGTGTAGCCCGCTGTTCGACCCGTGCGAGGGACACGGCGCAGTAACGTGCGGTTCCGCGCCGGCGGTGTGGAGTCTACGGCGACCCGTTCGCTGCCCGGCGTGAGGCGTGTTCGAGCAGCGCGAGCATGAGCAGCACGAGCGCGGTCTGCACGGCGACGAGCACCGCCTGCCAGCCGGCAAGCTGGCCGAGCGATATGCCGCCCACCCCGGTCACCGCCGTCGCCGCCCAGATCACGATGACCGCCCCGCGTTTGGACAGGCCGCGGGCTACGAGCCGGTGCGAGAAATGCTGCTGATCGCCGACGAACGGGCTGCGCTTCTGTTTCAGGCGGATCAGCGTTACGGAGAGAAAGTCATACAGGGGGATGGCGAGCACGATGACCGGCATGAACACCGCGTACCAACCGCCGCCGAGCGCGTACTCCGGATCGCCCGCGTCGTAATACGTCGTCCGCACGGTCAGCACTGCCAGCAGAAAGCCCACCACGAGCGATCCGCCGTCTCCCATGAACAGCCGAGCCGGCGGGAAGTTGAGCATCAGGAATCCGATCAGCGCGCCGATGAGCAGCGCCAGCGTCGCGGCGATGAACCACTGCGCGTTGACCAGGCACGCGATCATGAAGAACGTGGCGGCGACCGCGGCGACCCCCGCCGCCAGGCCGTCCATGTTGTCAAGAAAGTTGATCGCGTTGGTGATCGCGACGATCCACAGCACCGTCAGCGCGATACTCGGCCACGGGCCGAGGCCGAGCCAGTCATCGAACACGGTCAGCATCCGCACGTCGAACAGCCACGCCAGCACCAGCGCGATCCCGACCTGCACAGCGAGTTTGAGCCACGGCCCGAGCGGCTGGCGGTCATCGATCACGCCCATCACGTGCAGCACGCTCATCCCGGCGAGCAGCGCGACGACGACCGGCAAGGTCTGGTGGACACGATCGAGGTGCTCGGCCACCGGCGGCAGGTATTGCTGCCAGAACTCGGGGCCGATGGCCGCCAGCAGCGCGATGCCCGCGGCGAGCGGAAGCGCCACCGCGACGAAGATTCCGATGCCGCCGAGGTTCGGCACGGGGCGTAACTGCTTGCGATGGCCGACGGCCCCGGCGGTATCCATTGCGCCGAAGCGCATTCCCAGCCGGCGCACCCATTCGCACATGGGCCACGAGATCGCGAAGCCGACGGCAATCAGTCCGAGGACGAGCCAGACCATGGCGGGCATGGTAACGACCTCCGCCGCCGGGCAGGTGATCGGCCCGCCCGGGACCGGTTACGATGCCGCCATGCATCACGAGAATCTCTGGGCGCCGTGGCGAATGGCCTATCTCCGCGAGCTCAAGCGAAAAGAGGCGCAGACCGGAGCGGCCGATCCCAAGCCGAGCAATTTCTTCGAAGCGTACTGGACGCACCCCGAGCTCGATCACGAGCACCACGTCGTGCATCGCGATGAGCAGGGCATGATTCTGCTCAACCGGTATCCCTACGCCAACGGCCACCTGCTCGTCGCGCTCGGCGAGCCGAAGCCCACCCTCATGGACTACACCCCCGCCCAGCGGGCCGCGTTCTGGAGCCTGGTGGAACTCGGCGTCGAACTGGTCGAACGCACGCTTCGGCCGCAGGGCATCAACATGGGCATCAACCAGGGCGCCGTCGCCGGGGCCGGCGTTCCGGAGCACCTGCATATGCACCTCGTGCCGCGCTGGGGCGGCGACACGAACTTCATCAGCGTGGTCGGGACGCTGCGCGTCATGCCCGATGCGCTCGAGTCCATGGCCGCGGACTATCGCGAGGCCCTGGAAGCGATCCTGAGCGAGCAGCCGGACAAGTCGGAGGAGGCGTGACGGCGCTTGAACCCTCCGGCTCGCCGGCGATCACGGCGGCTCTCTCAAACCGCCGTGCCGCGCGGGATTTGCTCGAACCCCAAGTCAAGGTGGGCTCGCCTTCCATCGATCCCGGCCTTCCACTCATTGGAGGCATGGCCATCGTCGCGGATCGGCGATCCCCTGGGGTTCTGTTAGGCTCGAGCAAATGTGCCCGCAACGCAAAGCGAGCCCGAAGGGTTCAAACGCCGTCACTGTGTCCGGCCCACAGGATACGATCGTCGGGGCGCCGGGTCGATCCTTACGCCGGTGTTCAGGCATTCGGCCCCGGAACCGGGTCGGCGTCCCCTTCGAAAGCGACGATGGGCAGGAAGGAATTCACCGCGGCAGCATCGATGGATTGACTGACCGGAAAATTGACAGCATCGAGCCGACCTGCTACACCTTGCGTCTGACTGCTGCGACATCCGATTGTCGAGACGGGCCGTTGCGGCCCAGGGCCGGTTCCGGGAAACAACCCACGCCACGACTCTTTTCGAGGTTTGACGAGATGAAGACGAAGATGTTTGCCGCGTCGCTGGGCTTGACGATGCTTGCCATGACCGCGTGCCAGCGGGACCACACCGACGTGAGCACCAACGCCATTCTCAGGAACCCCAGCCCGGAACTGCGCACGATGACCGAGCGGCCGGTGGATGTCCGTCGCAACTACCACATGACGGCGGATCAGAACCGGCGTATGTTCTGGGAGGATCTCGGCCGCTTCTGGTACACCGACCGGCCCAGCCGCCTGCGGCCCGGCGGTTCGATCGCCACCAGCGGCAAGATGCGCTGAATTCGACCCTTCGCCGCGTTTTGGACTGCGGCACTGACCGGTGTGAGACCGGGAGAGTTGTCGACCCCTGATCGCCCCTGCCGTTGCAGGGGCGTTTTCGTTTGAAAATCAGCGGACCCGCCATACGCTTGCCTTCCGCTGATCCGTTTCGACTCGTGCGAGCACTCAACCACGCCATTGATACCGCCCGCCGAGCGGCCGCCTCGTTTCACCCGCATTCCGTGACCCCGCTGGCGCGCGGGCACTACCGTCGCGAACTCGCCGCCACACTGTTTCTGCCGGTTCTGCTCGGCGCGACGGAAGGCGGTCTCGTCAGCGTCTTCGCCAAGAACGCTTTCGAGGGCGCGGTGCCGATGGTCTGGCTGAACCTCGCCGTTGCCGCCCTGTCCGGCGCTCCCGCGTTCGCGAATCTGACGAGTTTCATCTGGGCATCGCTCAGCCACGGCCGGCACAAGGTGCGATTCATCGTCGGCCTTCAATTGGCCACGATCTGCTTTACCGCCATGGTCGCGCTTGCCCCGATCAACAGCATCGGCCTCGTGATGGTCATGGTCGGGTTCATCGGCTCGCGAATCTGCTGGTCCGGGGCGATCACGCTTCGCTCGACGATCTGGCGGGCCAATTACGGCCGGTCGGAACGCGCGCGAATCGCGGGGAACCTCGCAACCATCCAGTCGATGCTGATGGCGGGGACGGCTTTGGTGATCGGCGTGTTTCTCGACCTGCACGAGCACGCCTTCCGGGTGCTGTTTCCGATTGCTGCGGTCAGCGGACTGATCGGCACGAGCATCTACCGCCAGGTGCGGGTCCGCGGCCACCGGGCGCTTCGGCAGGCGGAACTTGAAGGCGAAATCGCGGATCGCCCGACGCTGAACCCCCTGTCCATCATCCGCCTGCTGCGCACGGACCGGCGGTACGAGCGATTTCTTGCCTGCCAGTATGTCTTCGGCATTGGAAACATGATGATGATGGCCCCGCTGGTCATCATCCTGCGTGAGCAGTTCGGCTACGGGAATCTGGAAGGCATCGTCATCACGTCGGTCATTCCCCTGATCATCATGCCGATGACCATCGGCCTGTGGGCCCGCCTCATGAGCCGCACGCACATCATCCAGTTCCGGGCCGTGCACAGCTGGTATTTTGTCTTTGTCGAACTCCTACTGCTCGTGGCGGTGCTGTTCGGACAGGTGTGGCTGCTCTGGATCGCGGCGCTGTTCAAGGGCGTGGCGATGGGCGGGGGCAATCTCGCGTGGAACCTCGGGCACCACGATTTCGCAACGAAAGCGCAGGCGTCGCAGTACATGGGCGCCCACGTGACGCTGACGGGGATGCGCGGCCTGATCGCCCCGTTCCTTGGGGTAGCGATTTTCGAGGCGTTTGAGAACATTTCCCCCGGCAGTGGCGGGTGGGTTTTCGCCGTCTGCATGGTCATTACCGCGATCGGCGCCACCGGTTTCGTCGTCATGGGCCGGCGTCTTGACCGGTCGGATGACCCGATCCACCCGACGACCCGAGCGGCCGGGTGACTTTCACGGATCGAAAATGGTGGATATACTTGTTTCCACTTCGCCACGCTGATTCAGCGCGATAGACTACACGCTGGCTGCTTTCGACCCCGGTGCGTGATCGGGGCGATACCTCGCAGCAGGACCCGTTACTGACAGGCCGCCACCGGAGGCGGCAGAAGAGTTTTTTCTTTATGGTCGACCACAATCTGCTCGACGAACTGGGCGTCGTCGATGACGAAGCTTCAAGCCTGCTTCGCGATGCGCTCGGGGAGGATGTCGCGGAAGGCGACATGGACCGTCTGCTCCAGGGGGATATCAGCAACTTCAAGCCCGGCACGATCCTCAAGGGGCGAATCGTCGGATTCGCCGGCGATGATGTTGTCGTTGAAGTCGGGCTGAAGTCCGAGGGACTGATCAACAAGAGCGAGTTCGACAACTACGACGAACTCAAGCTCGGCGATGAAGTCGAGGTGCTTCTCGAGGAACTCGAGGACACGACCGGCATCATTCAGTTGTCCAAGCGCAAGG